>CAYQFM010000029.1:8659-11041 GCA_964416735.1 uncultured Iamiaceae bacterium
TCCACGATTGCCAGGTTGGCCCGCGTATCTCCCTTCCCCACATTCAGATTCGAAGTGGCGGGTCTAGAAACACCCTTCGGCCACACGGTCAGATACGTGGAGGCATCCGGATTCACGGCTGTCATGTTCACGATCGCCTTGGTGGCGTTCGCTGGAACATCGCCAACACCGGCGACCTGAACGTCACGCACACCCATTGCACCCACACGACCAGCCGGACCGGGACCGCCGCGTGAATCCCAGAGCCTCGCCGGTGACAACGGCGTGAATGCAGCACCACTCGACCCGAACCAGCCCACCACGTCGACCACCAGGTCGACCTTCCCGGCGTTGTTGTAAATCGACACCGTCCCGTCCGAACCCACCTTGGCCACCACCGTGTTCGCCCGAACGTCACCGGCGGGGACGTTGAGGTTCGATGCGGTCGGCTTCGTAACACCGGTCGGCCAGACGGTCAGGTGTGTGGCTTTGGTCGGCTTCACACCGGTCAGGTTCAGCGCAACCGCTGTTGCACCCGAAGGAATTCCGGCTACGCCGACAACCGACAGCTTCGTGGTCGCAGTCGCCGCGACCATTCCACCTGACATTCGTGTGTCCAGCAGCCGTGATGGTGTCACGGAGTTGTACCTACCGCCCGAGGAACCCACGCCGTACCAACCCACCACGTCGACGACCATGTGTGTGGCACCCGAGTTGTTTCTGATCGACACGTTGCCGGTCGAAGGCAGCCCGACGGTCACGAGGTTCGCCCGAGTATCTCCCGTCGGAATGTTCAGGTTGGATGTGGCAGGCACCCCTTGCCCCGTGGGCCACAACGTCACATGGGTCGAAGCCGACGGGTTCACCGCGGTCACGTTGAGGACGACCGCTGACGCTCCGGACGGTATACCCGCGGCACCGGCCAATTGGACGTTCCGGGTCTCACCAGAGCCCCAAGGGGTGGCGAATGGGCCCACCTTCGAGTCCGCCCTCGAGTCGATCACGCGGGTGGGGGTCATTTCATGGAAGCGCGCATCAACAGGCTGTGGCCCTGAGGTGACTCCACACGCACCCTTCTGAACCGTCAGGTCGCAGAGACCATCGCCAGCCGACCACGTGAGTGCTGGCGATGGGGTCATGGTTCTCGCGTTGGCCCTCACCAGTTTCTTGGCCGAAATGGTGGCGCCGTATCCCGAGTCTTCCTTCAACCACCAGCGCTCTTCCTTATCGCCAATTCGGACCACGTAATAGGGCTTGGTGATTGGCGAGGGCCCAAACGCGGGGATGGTGAATCCTTTGTACCCCTGAGTCAGTGACACATCGACGAAGTCGCATCTGACCACGCTGCCGTCGGACAAGCGGCACGATCTCTGCTGCATGCCACCCGTGCGCTTAACCGATGGATCCAGGTTCACCTTGAGGCCGGCCGGATCGAAGATGGCGTTGTAGATGACCTCGCAGCGGCTGGCGTTGCACCCGTGCCACGGACTCCAGGTGAACGTCCGTCGAGCAACCTCGTCCGCCGGATCTCCCGCGTAGCCGCACCACCTGCTGGCCATGGCTTCGGCCACCACTCGGGAAGCCGTCTGCGTGTTGATTGCCTCGGCGGCCGTCAGATCCCAATAACCCGCAGAATCAATGGCCCACACTCCCAGCCCTGGGTGCCAGAAGGCATTCGGATAGGCAGTGGTCTTGCTGGCAAACGAGTAGAGCGCGTCCTGATTGTCATAACGACTCATGGTCAATGGCGACGGTGCCGACATCCCTGAAGCACCCGTCTCGGGGTAACTGGGCGCAACCATGAGTGCTGCCAACTGCATCGGCGTGAGTCCGCACCTTGCCGATACTTCCGCCGCTGCAAGCGTGTCGGCATACGGTTCGGTCCCAAAGGAGTATGCGTATGCAGCTCCAGTGGCCTCCGCATTCTCGGTCTGCAGGGTCACCACCATCACGGGCAGCAGCGTCGCCAAGGCAATCAGAACACGGCGCAGAATTCGGGGTTTATCAGTCATGTGGGTCCAGGGTCGATTTCGGCGTCATCCCCAACCCGCCCTAAGAGGATAGGTCGACGCTTCGTAAAGTATCGACATCTATCAACTCCGACATGAGTTGATCATCCGGAACCACCTGACGTCGTCGGATACGGCGTCGAGCTACCAGCATTGCCGGAAGCACCCCGATAAACCCCCAGAACGCCCGGATCCGCAGTAATGCAGCACCCGGCTTGACCCGACCGAAACGCACGAGCGAGAGGGCAACGTCGCGGATCGCCGCCCCGCACGCCCTAACGAAATAGTCGGTAAGAATGCCGCGCACCATCGGACCCGGGGCATTCTTGACCAACATCGCCAAGCGATTGCGCTCATTGAAATAGCGGAAGCGGTCCGACCCTTCGATGCTGCC
>CAYQFM010000029.1:11051-16468 GCA_964416735.1 uncultured Iamiaceae bacterium
GAACGCCCGGATCCGCCGGCTGACGGCCGCAGTATTGGCCCTTCTACCTCGCAACATGGCTAGAACGACGTCACGCACGGCAACTCCGGCCGCCCTGAAGAAGTAGTTGGCGATCACCGCCCGCACCATTGGACCCGGAGCGTTCTTGACCAGCATCGCGAGGTGGTTGCGCTCGTTGAAGTAGTGGAAGCGCTCAGAGCCCTTCTCGCTGCTGGTTGCGTGCATATGGAAAACGCGTGACTCGGGCACGAAGCGGAACCGCCACCCACGGCTCCGCCCACGCCACGAGAGGTCCGTGTCCTCGTAGTAGAGGAAGAACCGCTCGTCGAACAACCCCACGGTTTTCAGGTACTCGGGCCGCAACAGAACGGCTCCACCACACCAAGCAAACAGGTCGACGGGATCTACGAACTGGCCCGTATCAACCTCCCCCATTCCACGATCAGCCCCGTATCCGTTGCTGTAGACAATGGACCCGGCGTTGTTCACAACATCGACCGGTTCGGGATCCAGTGCAATGGTGACCCACTGAGGCTTCCTCCCGACGGTCACCTCGACGCTCGCAGCCGACGTAGCAAGCGTGACCGACCTGGACCTTGGAGCCGAAACGAGCACTCTCGCCTCAGTCGGCACCGGCCCACGTCGGGGAACCGGAATTCGCAGCACCGCACTTCCCGCTGTCCACTCATGGGTTCCAACCCTGGACGTCTCTCGTCCGTGCCCGCCTTCAGGGACGAGCACGCCGCGCCAGACGTCGGTATCGGGAGAAGCCGGTAACCCGCCAATCGTGAGACCTGAAACACATACACCCAGTTCACGCTGGTCGCCGAACTCGGACTTTGCTCCGGAAACAGAGACAGCCACATCGACAAAACGCGATTCGAAGAGGATCAGCGGGCTGGCAGCACCGAGTCCGGTATCACCATCGAGCGTTTCAACCAGCGGTCCGAGAAAGCCCCGCTCCACGAACGCGTCATTGTTGATGAGGCCCACGTACCGGATACCACGAAGGTCCCGCATGGCGAGATTGTTCGCCGGAAACCCATCGTTGGTGGGCAGGCGCAGCAACTTGATGTAGGGGAATGCCTTGGCCAGTTGTTCGGCGCTCCCGTCACTCGACGCATTGTCGACCACGACGATCTCGATCTGATCCGATGGCCAGTCGAGGTGATGGAGATTGTGAACACACCGCAGGACGTGATCTCCGCCATTGAAGTTGAGGACTATCAGGCGGATCCGGCCGGGTGATTCGGTCATTGTTCTGTGAGTCTCGCCACGAGTCGACCGAGTGGTTCACGGAAATCTGCGAGCGGCGCAAACCCCGACATCCGCCATGCAGCGTTGTCGAGCACGGAATTTGCCGGCCGGGGAGCGGGACGTGGCGGTTTCAGATCGGCCGTGGCAACAGGTAGCACCCTTTCGGGATCCTGACCCGATGCCGACAGCACCGCCTGGGCGAACTCGAACCATGAGACGGCACCCTGATTGGTCAGATGAAACAGGCCGGGTCGACGCTCCACCACGAGGCGCTTGATGGCCACCGCCAGATCGTCGGCAAAGGTCGGGTGACCCCTCTGGTCATCCACGAACGACAAGGTGTCGTGTTCCGCGGCGAGTCGCAGGATCGTCTTGACCATGTTCGACCCGTGAAACCCACACACCCACGACGTCCGCACGATGGTTGCCTCGGGTCCCAGTTCACGCTCGCCAGCAAGCTTGGACGCCCCGTAAACCGAAGTCGGGTTCGGCGTGTCCCACTCGTCGTAAGGGGTCTGCTTGGTTCCATCGAAGACATAGTCGGTGGATATGTGACAGATGCTCGCTCCGACACGTCGCGCCGCTTCGGCGAGGTGACGTACTCCCATCGTATTGACCAGATACGCCTTGGCCGGATCACCCTCG
This sequence comes from uncultured Iamiaceae bacterium, assembly GCA_964416735.1. Lineage (GTDB taxonomy): Bacteria > Actinomycetota > Acidimicrobiia > Acidimicrobiales > Acidimicrobilacustridaceae > CAYQFM01. The sequence continues at coordinate 12,954 of CAYQFM010000029.1, forward strand.
CAGGCATCCACAGCTGTCCACGCTGCCGGATTGACGATGGCGTCAGGACGAGTCGAAGTGATTGCGCCGAGGGTCGAATCACGGTCCGATATGTCGAGGGTTGAACTGTCACACGCGATGACCTCGTGATGGGAGTCCGCTCCGAACGCGCTGACCAGTTCGGAACCCACCTGACCGGCCGCTCCGGTGATCAGAACACGCATTTCTCAGGCTCCCTTGAGGGGTTCCCACCACCACCTGTTGTCGCGGTACCAACTGACCGTGGCCTCGAGCGCGTCGCCCAGGTCGCGGGCGGGTTTCCAACCCAGCGCACGCGCCTTGGAGCAGTCGAGCGAGTAGCGACGGTCGTGACCTAGCCGGTCAGCCACGTATTCGATGGACGACTCGTCGGCGCCACACAGAGCAAGGACCCGTTCGGTCAGTTCACGATTGGTGATCTCGTTTCCACCACCGATGTTGTAGATCTCACCGGTCACACCCTCGCGCAGGACCATGTCTACGCCGGCGCAGTTGTCCTCCACGAAGATCCAGTCACGGATGTTCAAGCCGTCGCCATACAAGGGAACCTTTGCCCCATCGAGCAAGTTGGTGACGAACAGCGGAATGACCTTTTCCGGATACTGGTACGGGCCGAAGTTGTTCGACGAGCGCGTCACCACAACCGGCAAGCCGTAGGTGGTGAAGTAGGACAACGCAATCAGATCAGAGCCTGCCTTCGAGGCGCTGTACGGAGAGCGTGGCTCCAAAGGGTCACCCTCGGTCGACGATCCGGTCTCTACCGACCCGTAGACCTCATCGGTGCCGATGTGTAGGAGGCGGTCCACCTCATGATGACGGGCGACATCACACACGACGTTTGTGCCGTCGCAGTTGGTTCGCACGAACTCATCCGGGTTGACAATCGACCGGTCAACGTGGCTCTCGGCAGCGAAGTGCACTACCACGTCATGACCGGCCATCGCCGCCTGCACAGCTTCACGGTCACAGATGTCACCCTGGATGAACCGGAATCTGGAATCGCCATCGAGGTCCTTGATGGTTTGCGTGTTTCCCGCGTAGGTCAGTGCGTCATAGACAGTGACCTCGTCATCCGTCGTCGCAAGAACTCTGCGCACATAGTTGGACCCGATGAACCCCGCTGCACCTGTCACGAACATCTTCATAAGGGCCATATCCTCTCAGATGCGGGAGCGGCGGGCGAACCATGAACCCGGTGTTCAGGTACGCAATGCTGCGTGCGGTCGCAGGCGTGCCTCGATATCTGCCCGACGCGGGTTGCTGCGGTCCCGTTCCGACAGAATTGGCTCGGCCACACCCCAATCGGCCGCGATCTCGGGGTCATCCCACGCCACGCCGAGTTCGTCGGCCGGGTTGTAGTAGCCGTCCACCAGGTACGTGATGGTCATGTCGGTCAGTGCTCCGAACCCGTGCGCCACACCCGGCGGAATGTACACGCCTTTGTGCGAGTGAGATCCGTCAGCTTGACGACCCAGGTCGATGGTCAGCGTCGCACCGTCGGTCGGTCCACCTTCACGCAGATCATGGAGGACAACGCGCGCCGTTCCGAACGGCACGTACCAGTAGTCGGCCTGGTGAAGGTGATAATGCAGACCCACTATGGCCCCCGCCTGACGGTCACCCCGATTGCCCTGAATCATCTCACGACCACTCGGAAACCACTGACGCCGGTATGTCTCCACGAAGAAGCCCCGCTCGTCGCCGAACACCTGCGGATCCACCACGTAGACACCCGAGATCACGTCCGACTCCGTAACCGTTGCCATTTCCATCCTCCTACTCGAGATCGATGACCGAATGGTCGCCCAGCATCAGGCGCGTGGCCCGTGGGCGGGTGGCAGAACGCTTCGCTTCCACCTGCTTGCCGATGAGTGAATCCTGGATCCGCCCGATCCCCTCTATGCGACTCTGCTCCAGAACGATCGAGTGCTCTATCTCCGTGTCAACCAACTCGCAGTCGTGATACACCGACGTGTACGGACCCACGTAGGTGTCACGCAGCACCGTGTTGCGGCCAATGATCGCCGGCCCCCTCACGGTGGATCGCACCACCGTGGCACCTTCCTCGATGACCACACGGCCGTCAATGCGCGACTCGTCATCCACGGTTCCGTCGTTACGAGCCGTGAGCGTTTCGAGCACCAACCGATTGCCCTCCAGGAGCGGATCGAGCTTGCCGGTGTCAATCCACCAACCGTCGACTACCTCGTGACGCACGCGTTGGCCTTGGTCGATGAGCCACTGAATTGCGTCCGTTATCTCCAGTTCGCCTCGGGCGGATGGTTCGATGGCCCGCACGGCATCGTGAATGGTTGTGTCAAACAGATATACGCCGACCAGGGCAAGATCCGACGGCGGGTCGGCGGGCTTTTCGACGAGATGCACGACCTCGCCACCGGGGCCAATTTCAGCCACCCCGAACCTCTGCGGGTCCGAGACCCTGGCTAGCAGGATCTGGGCAGAAGGCAGTTCACCAGATGCCCCAAGTTCGGGCTCCGAACTCCTACGTCGGTCGGCCTCGAAGGCATCCACGAACTCTTTGATGCCCTGACGCAGCAGATTGTCGCCCAGGTACATCACGAAGTCGTCGTCGCCCAGGAACTCCCTGGCAATCAGCACGCAATGGGCAAGCCCCAACGGCTCGTCCTGGGGGATGTAGGTGACCGCAACGCCGAACCGACTGCCGTCGCCAACCGCAGCCCGGATCTCGTCGGCGGTATCGCCAACGATGATGCCGATCTCCTCTATTCCTGCTTCGGCCATCGCCTCGATCCCGAAGAACAAGATCGGCTTGTTGGCCACGGGCACCAGTTGTTTTGCACTCGTATGCGTGATCGGACGCAGACGCGTGCCCGCACCACCGGAGAGAATCAGACCCTTCACGCCGTTGTGTCTAGCAGCTCAGTGGTTGCCAGGTTCAGTGGGCGTGCGGCATGCAGTACTCGTCGTACTCGGCGATGATGATGTCTTCGGGCGGGATCGAGCACGCCGGGCAGTTCGGATCGCGATTGATCTTGAAGGTTCGGAATGACTGTTCAAGCGCGTCATAGGTCAACAGGCGGCCCGACAGGGAATCACCCAGACCCAACACCATCTTGATTGCCTCGACCGTCTGGATCGATCCGATGATGCCGGGAAGAACACCCAACACTCCCGCCTCGGCGCATGACGGCGCCAACTCGGCTGGCGGGGGCTCCGGTATGAAACAGCGGTAGCACGGGCCTTCGTATGGCTTGAACACCGTGACCTGGCCCTCAAACCGGAAGATCGAACCGTGCACCACCGGGGTTCCCGTCTTCAGCCCGGCATCGTTCAACAGGTAGCGACTCGGAAAGTTGTCTGCTCCGTCGACCACCAGGTCGTACTGCGAGAGCAGGTCCACGACGTTGTCCGCACCCATGCGAACGTCATGGCCCACCACGTTCACATCCGGGTTCAACTGGGTGATCGTCTTCTTGGCCGAATCGACCTTACGTTCACCAATACGGTCGATGTTG
>CAYQFM010000030.1:0-15871 GCA_964416735.1 uncultured Iamiaceae bacterium
GAATTGACCTATCGCCACTCGGCCCTCCGTCCGACGCAGATCGTCCTGTGGGCGGAGTTCGAGTTGGAGCGGGACGAGAAAACCGATGCTGAACAGCGTCTCTCCGAAATCGTCCGCTGGCGGCGTGATCATCAACCCGGAGGTGCAAACGCCGGATCGGTATTCACTAATCCACCGGGTGATTCAGCCGGTCGCCTCATAGAGGCGTGTGGCGCTAAGGGGCTCAGGATCGGTTCCGCTCAGGTATCGGCTAAACACGCCAACTTCATTCAGGCCGACGACGGCGGATCCGCAAACGACGTCTTCGATCTCATGGTTGCCGTGCGCCACAGGGTGGCAGAGACATTTGGGGTGGACCTTGAGTGCGAAACACGTCTCGTGGGTTTCGGGGATTCGGCCGCCGCTATGACCGCAAACCCTCAACTACGTATTGAGGGTTCGTGAGTACCGGAACAGCGGTGCGGCCGCGCCAGAACCGTGACGAGGGAGCAATCGATCCACGGATTGCCGCTCGACGGGATGGAGTGACCCGCGAGCATGTAGATCGCAGGCGAAGGCGGATCATCACGATGGCGGTAATCGTCATAGTGATCGCTGCGGCATGGTTCACGCTGCAGTCTCCGCTGTTTGCAGTGGATTCGGTGACGGTGGAGGGAAACACTCGGACGTCCACCGGTGATGTCGCGATGGTCTCGGGGATCTCTCCAGGTGATCCACTGATTTCAGTACGACAGGATGCCGTCCGGGAACGTCTTTCGTCGCTTCCCTGGATTGCAGGTGTAGACGTGAATGTGGGTTGGTCGGGCACCGTCCATATCCGCGTAAGTGAGCGTGCTGCCGTGGCGGTGGTGGTTACGGATGCAGGAGAAGCGTTGCTGGTCGACGATACGGGGCGGATCCTCGGCCCGATGGACTCCACTTCGGAAGAATTGTCGAGTGATGGTCTTGTTCGCATCGAAGGTCTGACCGTTGAAGCGCCCGATAGTCGTGAACCGAACCAAGTGGCTGGGCTTCGATCGCAAGAAGCGCTTCTTGTCGCGACGAATCTGGGGTCCGGAGTCAAGACGCGTGTGGCAGCAGTGGTGGTGGCAGCGGATGGTTTGGAGTTGCGACTGGTGCCTGACGGCACGGTTCTGCTCGGCTCATCCGATGACCTCACCGCCAAGCTCCGCTCTCTCACCACCGTCCTCGCCCAGGTGGACCTCGATGACCTCGAAACCATCGACATCCGCGTTCCAGATCAACCGGTTGTGACACGCACCACGATGACGGTCGAGCCCGCGACGGGATCGACTACGGGATCGACTACAGGATCAATGACAGGATCCAACAATGATTGACCTGATTGAACGAGTCAGTCTAAATTACCGACCACGACATCAGGTTGACATAACCATACACCTGAAGTCGAGGGTTGGGGTGGCGAAGGTCCTGAGAGGTGACGAACTTCACGTCAACGGTTCCAGCGTGCCATCCTTTCCGGGTTGTATCGAATTCACAGACGACGACACTTGGGGCAGCCGTGGCTGATTCGAGCGCGATCCCAGGAAAAACAGAAGTAACCGACCCGACCGAAAAAGTACCGCCGAGGGCCGATTTGGCTCCAATGGCACCCCATCAGGAGGTAACTCACGCCATGGCTGGAAATCCGCAGAACTACCTCGCGGTCATCAAGGTTGTCGGAGTCGGGGGCGGTGGCGTGAACGCCGTCAACCGGATGATCGACGCCGGATTGAAGGGTGTCGAATTCACGGCCGTCAACACCGATGCGCAGGCGTTGCTCATGAGCGACGCCGACGTGAAACTCGACATCGGCAGGGAACTCACGCGTGGCTTGGGAGCCGGGAGCGATCCCGAGGTCGGTCGTGAGGCTGCGGAGGCACACCGTGATGAGATCGAGGAGACCCTCAAGGGTGCCGACATGGTCTTCATCACCGCCGGAAAGGGTGGCGGCACCGGCACCGGCGCGGCACCTGTGATAGCGGAGATCGCCAAGGGTCTCGGAGCGCTGACAATTGGCGTGGTGACCCGACCGTTCGGGTTCGAGGGTCGCAGGCGTGCTGTTCAGGCGGAACAAGGGATCCAGCGGCTCAAGGAGAAGGTGGACACCCTCATAGTCATTCCGAATGACCGCCTCCTGACGGTTTCGAACGACAAGACGTCGGTCCTCAATGCATTCAAGATGGCCGATGAGGTCCTGTTGCAGGGTGTTCAGGGAATTACTGACCTGATCACCACCCCCGGTCTCATCAACACGGACTTTGCCGACGTCAAGATGATCATGAGCGATGCGGGATCCGCCCTCATGGGTATCGGGTTCGGTTCGGGTGAGGGTCGCTCGCTCACCGCTGCGCGCGCCGCTATATCCAGTCCTTTGCTCGAAGCATCAATCGAAGGTGCGCGCGGCATCCTGCTGACCATCGCCGGTGGAAGCGACCTCGGTCTATTCGAGGTCAATGAAGCGGCCGAGGTGATCCACGGGGTCGCTCATCCCGAGGCGAACATCATCTTCGGCACAGTCATCGATGACGAGATGGGTGATGAGGTGCGCGTGACGGTGATTGCAGCGGGCTTCGACCGTTGGGACACCGATCGCAAGTCATCCGACATGGCTGCTCCGCCGACTGGGCGTCCCGCCCGCGCTGACGATCTGGTTCCTGTCACCGACGTATTTGCCAGCGCAGATGACGATGATTCCGATGACATCGACGATGACGACGATTTCGACGTTCCTTCGTTCCTCAAATAGCGGTTCCGGAACACGACTGGTTTACGGAATAACGGTCATCATTGGCCCTACGGCTTCTCCCGCTGCCTGACCGTACCGCTACCAATGGCGTGATGGCTCTGACGACCGAGCGTGGTGACGGTGACTTTTCGAATGTCCCCGGCTCGGGCAGCACACGGTTGCCTGAACTCCAACCGGCTGAACTCCAACCGGCTGAATCTCCACCTCCCGAATTTCCACCTCCCGAATTTCCACCTCCCGAATTTCCATGGGTGTGGGTGGACCAGGTGCACGGCGCGAACGTGTTGGCGGTAACCCACGAAAACCGACAGGAAGTTCTCGGTAGTGAGGCCGACGCGATGGTGACCGGAGAACACGGCATCGTCCTGGCGCTGCGGACCGGCGATTGCATCCCGATTGTCATGCATGATGGCAGTGGCGTCTTCGCCGTCGTTCATGCCGGATGGAGAGGACTCTTGGCGGGTGTCGTGACCCGGACCGCAGAGAAGATGCGGACCATGGGTGCGACAGCGGTTTACCTGGAAGCAGGTCCGTGCATCGGGCCCGAGTGTTACCGGTTCGGCGAAGCCGACCTGCGCCTCATGGCAACCCGCTTTGGCGATGATGTGAGGGCTAACACGTCGTCCGGAGAACCGTCACTTGATCTACGAGCGGCGCTTGTTTCGGCAGCGAGCGAAGCAAGCCTCACCGTGGGAAATCTCACCAATAGCTGCACCTCCTGTGATGCAGAGAGATGGTTCTCATATCGGGCCCGCAGGGATGCCGGACGCATGGCAACCCTGGCCTGGCGTGAACATGATGTTGGCAGATCGGGCGCAGTGTCATGATCGATCCCGGCGAGGTTGCGGACCGGGTTCGAGCTGTCCGTGCCCGCATCGACGCGGCGGCAGACGGGCGATCCGTACGGTTGATCGCCGTCACGAAAGGTTTCGGGCCGGATGCGGTGCGGGCTGCACTCGGTGCCGGTATCACAGACATCGGGGAGAGTTACGCACAGGAGATGACGGCCAAGTTCGAAGAGTTCGGAACACTCCCGCTTGATGTGAACATTCATTTCATCGGTCGCCTCCAGACGAACAAGGTCAAGATGCTCTCTGGGAGAGTTGACGTGTTCCAGAGCGTTGACCGGCAGTCGCTCGTGCAGGAGATTGCCCGCCGATCGCCGGGTGCCGCATTGCTGATCCAGCTTGATCTCTCAGGCGAGACCACCAAAGGCGGCTGCCCGTTCGAAGCCGCACCCGGACTTGTTGGTTACGCCAGAGACCTGGGCCTGGATGTCCGCGGGTTCATGGGAATCGGACCCACGGGCCCGGCGGAATTGGCCCGGCGTGGGTTTGCAAAGCTGGTGGCGCTTGCTGATGACATGGGCTTACCGGAGCGGTCCATCGGCATGAGTAATGATCTGGAGATCGCGGTAGAAGAAGGTTCCACGATGGTGCGGATCGGGAGAGACCTCTTCGGTCCGAGACAACACGCACGTTCCTGATCAGGGCCAGCGAACCGGGTTACATGCGACAAGGCCGCCGGGACACTACATTTACGGTGGCTCAGGAGGGACTATGGCATCGATGTGGCACAAGGCCATGGTGTATCTCGGACTCGGACCAGATGACGAGTACGAACAGTTTGACACCGGCAACGAGAGGCGGACCGCTTCGGTGGGTCCGGTCGCGAACCATGGAGATCAGCCGGTCGTGACAACACGACCGGCGAGGAGCGGATCTGCTCAGCAGTCCGGCGACGCTGGGGCCCGCAGTGACGAACAATCAGGTCGTCGGCCATCCCAGCGTCCATCCGGTTCCCAGCGACCTGCAGCTTCGCAACGACCTGCAGCTTCGCAACGGCAGCCTCGCCCTCAGGGTCAATCGGCACCTCAGCGTTCACCGGAGAGGCCACCACCGCCACCCTCGGCACGCGACGAGGTTTCGGCCGTCAGGCCCCTGCCCGCGCCAGGCAAGCCGGAGGCTCCGCCAACCAAGCAACGTACCGTTGTTCGTCCGGTGCCTGCATCGTCCACCGCCAAGCCGTATGTCGTGGCACCTTCATCGTTCAACAGCGCGCAGGATGTTGCGGACAAGTTCAAACTTGGCCAACCGGTGGTTCTCAACCTCCAGACGGTGGACCGTGAATTGGCCCGTCGTCTCATCGATTTCTCAAGTGGGCTCTGCTACGGGCTCGGTGGTCACATGGAGAAGGTTGCGCAGCAGGCGTATTTGCTAACCCCTTCGAACTCGGAGGTTTCCGCCGAGGACCGTCGGCGACTCTCTGGTCGTTCGTAACCATGGTCAGATCCATCGTTGCAACGGAAAGCCCACGGCCGTCGCGAGCGGGATTTTTCTGATGTTCATTGTCTGCTATGCCCTGAACCTGTACCTGTTGGCGCTGTTGGCCCGGATTGTCCTGAGTTGGTTTCCGGTTTCTTCCGAAGGGCCCATGGCGTCGGTGCAACGCTTTCTGTACTCGATCACCGAGCCGATCCTGGGACCGTTGCGTCGGCTGATTCCACCGGTGCGAATGGGGTCCGTGGCGCTCGACCTTTCACCTCTTATCGTGCTGATAGTGCTCCAAGTCGTGACGACGCGGATCTGCTGAGACGAGCCGATCTGGCGTTGTAAGCGAACTCGGGTATCACTCGACCTTGCTCAAACGGCGGGTAGCATCGCGGCCATGGGAACCCCACACCTGTTGACCGATGTGAAATTTGATGAACGCCGCAAGGGCTACGACCCGGAACAGGTCGACAACTTCCTTGAGCGGGTCAGTGGGGCAGTTGCCCAACTGCAAGACAAGCTCCGTGAGGCGACCTCTCGTGCCGAAGAGGCAGATGCCAAGGTTGCCGATGCAAAGCGGGCTCAGCAGGTCGCTGAAGCTCAGGTCGACAAGCTCAAGGCTGACCTCGTCAGAACTCAGGCAATGCCGGCGGTATCAGTTGAAACCGATGCTGCCGACCCAGGGGTAGGTGCCGAGACGGTTGCCGAGGAGGCGACGAACGTCCTTCTGATGGCCCAGAAGGCTGCCGATGCAACGGCCGCGGAGGCCAAGCAACAGGCAATGACCACGATCTCCGATGCCAGGGCGAAAGCTGCCTCGATTGTCGCGGAGGCAGAGAGTCAGGCCGAAAGGACCATGGCAGAGGCCAGACGGCAGTCGAGCGAACTGCTCGATGCTCAATCGGCGGCGGTGCTGGAGGAGGCGCGGTCTCTCGAGGACACCAGGGATCGGTTGATCCAAGATGTCGATCTGCTTCACGGTCATTTCGACGCCCAGCGCGATCAATTGCGTCGTCATGTCGAGAAGCTGCTCCAGGTATTGGACGCCGGAGCTGAAGAAGCGGCAACCCCTCCTGAACTCAGCAACGCAAGCGTTGCCGGTCTGGTGAGTGTCGCTCTCGATGATGGTGAGGCAACGGAATCGACTCAGGCGCGATCTGAAGCCGAAACGGAGCCGGAAGTTGAAGACGATCGAGTTGGTGAAGATCGACTTGGTGAAGATTCACGGGACAGCGAGGCCGCCGACGCTCCCATCGGCGACGGCGACGGCGACGGCGACGGCGACGGCGAAGTTGAAGCTACTGACGCGGCGGCACCTGACCCGCTACCAGCCGACCAATCTTCAGATGGGACCGACGCTACCGAGCCAGAGTCGACCGAAACCTTGAAGTCGACCGCGACCTTGAAGCCGACCGAGACTGCGGAGTCGGCCGGTGCATCTGGCGGCCCCGACATCGACTTGAGTGCGGCCTTGCAGGCTCCGGAACCTACCCGTGACTTGGACCTCACCACGGAGCGACTTTTCGGTCCTTCCGACTCTCAGGATCGTTCCGATGAACTGAGCGATTCCGGATCCAAAGACAAGTCGTCACCCGAGTTGTTCGCTTCTCTCAGTAGAGGTGATGCTCCAAAGGCTGACGAACCCGTGCTTGGCAAACCGGATGCAAGGGCTGATGAGGCGATGAGGGCATTCTTCGAAGCAGATTTCGACAAGCCCACCACGCCGGAGACCAAGGCTCGATTCGGCCGTAGGCGTTAGTTCGGGCGTAGGCGTTAGCTGACCTAGGGCAGGACTGGCTTCGGCTCTAGCCGGGCGAGGTGCCAGCCGTCAGCTTTAACCGTCAGCTCTCACGATTGTCACGCCAAGCGGCAGACCGTCCACCTCGAGTTCCAAGGTTCCTGGCCCGAACTGGGTAGATACCGCCAGGACTTCGGCCGCAATCCAGTCGATGTGGGTTTGGATCGCACTACGAAGTGCTTCTGGCGGATCGAGGCTCAGCGCGATCCGATCCGCGATGGCAAACCCGGATTCCTTCCGTAGGTCGTTCAGAATGCGCACGATCTCGCGGGCAATGCCTTCTGACCGGAGTTCGTCGTCTAGTTCCAGATCCAGTGCAACCGCCCACCCGTCATCTTCGGACAGAGCGAAGGCCTCATGCCGCTGAGCGCGCAGTTCGACGTCGGAAGCTTCCAGGCGGATTCCCGCAATCTCAATGAAGCCATCGGCTTCGAGTTGTCGGTGCAGTACGGAACCATCGGCATCGGCGAGTTCGGCCTTCACGTCGTTGACCTTTGATCCGATCCGCGGTCCCAGGGCTCGGAAGTTGGGTACCACCGTCCAACTCATGAGTCCTGACAGGGTGTCGATGTCCTCGAGCGTCTTGACGTTGAGTTCGGTGGCAATTTCCGCTTGGACATCGGAGTCGAGTGTTTCGCCGGCATGGAGCAAGAGGGCGCGACGTAGTGGCTGACGCACCTTGACCTTGGCGTCGGTGCGAGCGGCGCGTCCAATTGCAACCAACCTGCGTGCGGCTGCCATCTGCGCTTCAAGGTCCGCATTGTGGCGGCCCTTGGACTCGGGCCAGTCAGCCAAGTGCACGGATGTGACGCCGGTGGTCGATTCGTTGGCGGTCAGTATCGAATGGATCTCGTCAGCGAGGAACGGGCAGAACGGCGCAAGCAGCTTGGCCGTTGTGACCAGACACTCGTGCAGCGTTGCATGCGCAGCGGGGTCGCTGCTCTTCCAGAAACGCGGTCGGGATCGGCGCACGTACCAGTTGGACAGGTCGTCGATGAAGTGGGCCAAGCGCGTCGAGGCCTCGAGCGCATCGAAATCCTCCAGAGCGGCCGTGACCGCATCGACTGTCATGTCGAGGTCAGAGAGAATCCACCGGTCGAGCACGTGCGATGGGTCTTCGAGTCCACCTGTCGGGACCCAACCATCGAGATCCGCATAGGTGGCAAAGAAGGAGACCACGTTCCAAAGCGTCATCAACGCCTGTCGAGTTGTCTCCCGGATCCCGTCTTCGTAGACACGCCGCGGCGTCCACGGCTGACCTCCGGAGAAGAAGTACCAGCGGAGAGCGTCAGCACCCTGTGAATTGAAGATGTCCCATGGCTCGATCACGTTCCCGCGCGACTTCGACATCTTCTGCCCCGTTTCGTCCACGACGAGGCCGAGGCAGACCACATTCCGGTACGGAGTCGAGTCGAATACCAGAGAGTTGATCGCGAGTAGTGAATAGAACCAACCGCGCGTCTGATCGATGGCCTCGCAGATGAAGTCGGCGGGAAAGGCACCTTCGAAGTCATCGGCACCCTCAAATGGATGGTGGCGTTGCGCCGACGGCATCGAACCCGAGTCGAACCAGGCGTCCAGCACCGGACTGACGCGTCTTGTGGTGCCACCGCAGTCAGAACAGGGGAACGTCACCTCGTCCACATATGGTCGGTGCAGGTCCAGATCTGATTGGTCTGTGCCCGACCGCTCCGAGAGCTCAGCCACCGATCCGATACACGTGTCCATGCCGCAACCCTCACAGCGCCAAATAGGCATTGGTGTTCCCCAGTAGCGGTCGCGTGAGAGGGCCCAGTCGACATTGCCCTCCAGCCACTTACCGAACCTGCCGTGCTTGATTGCCGGTGGGTGCCAGTTGATCAGTTCGTTCTCGCGTGTGAGGACGTGGCGCTGCTCAGATGTCCGCACGAACCACGAGGTCTTTGCCCAATAGATCAGTGGTGTACTGCAGCGCCAGCAATGTGGGTAGCTGTGTTCGTAGGCCTGCTCACGCACCAGGAGGCCGCGTTCTCGCAGTTTCTCGATGATTCCGGGGTCGGCGTCCTTCACGAATAAGCCGACCCATGGCGTCACACGGTCGTCGAACGAGCCTGTGGCATCTACCGGATTGAGCACCGGTAGATCCTCCGCGCGACCAACCGCAGCGTCGTCTTCGCCGAACGCGGGCGCAAGATGGACGATTCCGGAACCGTCCTGGGTGCTGACGAAATCGGCGGAGACAACACGCCAGCCGTCTTTCCCGGGAGGCGGATCCAGAAACGTGAACGGCCGCTCGTATCGCCAGCCGACCATGTCGCGCCCGGACATCCGCGCGACGACCTCTGCGTCATCCGGTGTCAGTGCGCTGGCGACGATCAGATCGTTGCCCCCGGGTGTCTCGCCAAAGACGCCGGTTGAACGCACGCGTGAGTACTCGATTTCCGCACCGACCGCAGCCGCCACGTTCGAGATGAGAGTCCACGGGGTCGTCGTCCAGACAAGCAGGTCGGCCCCGGTCGCAGCACCGGCGTCGCCGATGAGGGGGAATCGAACGTATACGGATGGATCTGTCACTTCGCGGTAGACGTCCGGCTGTCCCAATTCGTGCGAGGAGAGCGCTGTTCCGCAGCGGGCGCAATACGGGGAGACCTTGTGACCCTCGTAGAGCAGGTTCTTCTCCCACATCTGGGCGAGAAGCCACCACACGGACTCGATATATGAGTTGTCGAGGGTCCAGTAGGCGTTGTCCGTGTCTATCCAGACCCCGGCACGCTCAGTAAGAGCGCTCCAATCGTTGACGTATCTGCGAACCGAATCGCGACAGTGCTCATTGAAGGCAGCGATTCCGTAGTTCTCGATCTCGTGTTTGTTCGAGAGCCCGAGTTCTTTTTCCACTTCGAGTTCGACGGGAAGCCCGTGGCAGTCCCAGCCGCCCTTTCGTGGAACCCGACGGCCGCGCATCGTCTCGAAGCGGGGGTAGAGGTCCTTGAACACTCGGGCCCACACGTGGTGCAGGCCGGGCTTTCCGTTTGCGGTCGGTGGTCCCTCGTAGAAGACCCAGGGTTCGCCGTTGATTCGCAGGTCTCTGACCGCGCCCACGACATCACGGTCACGCCATTTGGCGAGAACGCGTTCTTCGAGGTCAACCAGGTTCAGATCGGGATCGACGGGACCGAACGGCATTGGCCTAGCCTACGTGGCCCGTGGGCCTTCTATTTCAATCAGATGACGGTGTGATCATCTCGGTCAAGGTCCAACCAAATGCTTCGCAGGCTGAGGTGGTGGGGCGACATGGCGACCACATCAAGGTGCTCATTGCGGCACCGGCTGAAGGTGGAAAGGCGAATGCGGCTCTGTGTTCCCTCTTTGCAGAGGTTCTCAACGTCAAGCGACGAGACGTTGTGGTCGTGAGCGGTGCCACGGGGCGGATCAAGCTGATCAAGGTCCGGAACTGCACAGGGCACGAGGTGCTTTGTCGTCTGGATGCATCAGGTGTGGATCTTTCCGTTGACTAACTATCAGGTTCAACATATAATCCGACACCTTTGGTGACCGGGGAGTCGAAACATGCTGAAGGCCATGAAGGTTCTGAAGACAGTTTTCGGGGGTTCCGAAGCCAACAGGGGTGAAAAATCGGGCGGATCTGACGGGACGGGGAAGAAGTCACAACCCGTGGATCCCAAAAAGAAGGAGACGGTAGAAACCGTGTCGACGAAGAAGACCGCTCCGGCTAAGAAGACCGCACCGGCTAAGAAGACCGCACCGGCCAAGAAGACCGCTCCGGTCAAGAAGACCGCTCCGGTCAAGAAGACCGCTCCGGTCAAGAAGGCTGCACCGGTGCCCGCAACAACGGCCGCCAAGAAGCGAGCGTCGACGCCCGCTGGCGACGAAAAGGTCCTCACACGTTCTCCCTACGACAAGAAGTTTCTGGAAGCCCAGAGGCTCACCCTCATCGAGGAGCGCAAGGGTTTGATGCTCCGGGTGCAGAACTTGACCGACGAGGCCAACGAACTGGCTCAGATGCGTGAACCGGGTGACGTTCAGTTCGATGACGAGTCCGGCGAAGGTGACACCCTCGCGGTCGAACGCGAGAGGGATCTGACACTCAGCGCTCAGTTCATGGGTGAAGTGGAAGACATCGACCTTGCTCTTGAGAAGATCGAGAAGGGCACCTACGGGATCTGCGAGGTGTCGGGCCTTGCAATTCCAAAGGAGCGCCTGGAAGCAATCCCGTGGGCGCGTGAGCGGGTAGAGATCAAGGCACAGGGATTGCTACGTCGCTGAACGGGCGGCCGACAGACGAGGTGACCGACGAGCGGTCCATCTGTGACGGAACCGGTCGGGTGAGATGTCGTCTGCTGCTGGTCGGCGTTGCTCTCGCCGTCGTGCTCTTCGATCAGTTGACCAAGTGGTGGGCGATCAACTCCCTGGACGGCTCCGACGTCGATGTCATCTGGACGCTCAGGTTTCACCTGACCCACAACACCGGCGCGTCGTTCAGTATGGGTGGCCAGTTCGGTCCATGGATCGCGCTGGCAGCGATTGTCGTGGTGGGGATACTGCTGTGGCATGGACGCACCGCCACCAGTCGCATCGGCGCGGCAGCGCTCGGATTGGTGGTTGGAGGAGCAGCAGGAAATCTGATTGACCGGACATTTCGGGGCGATGGTCTGTTTGATGGCGCAGTGGTTGATTTCATCGACCTGCAGTGGTGGCCGGTATTCAACATCGCCGATATGGGCATAGTCATCGGCGGGATACTGCTTGCCGTGACCACCCTGATGCGATCAGCCGAGTGATTGCCATACGGAGTCCGAACACGTGAGCGACGCAAGTGGACCCGACGAGCTCTTCGAGGTGATCCCGCCGGCGCTCGGCGGCGAGCGGTTGGATCGTGTCGTGTCGATGGTCACCGGTGTCACCCGGACGGTGGCGTCAGCGATGGTGGAGCGTGGTGCAGTGACTCTGGATGGCCAAGCGGTCGCGGCCCGGTCGTATCGGGTCCGCGAGGGTCAGCAACTGACGATCGAGCTACCGGGGGAGGACGCGGACGACAGACCGGTCGCCGATCCATCCATTGATCTCCGGATCGTCCACTGCGATAACGATGTGATCGTCATCGACAAACAACCGGGTCTGGTGGTGCATCCGGGTGCCGGCAATGCCGACGGGACACTGGTCAACGGTCTCCTGGCGCTGTTTCCCGAAGTTGCTGACATCGGCGATCTGCATCGCCCCGGGATCGTGCACCGCCTTGACAAGGAAACGTCGGGCCTTATGGTCGTCGCCCGAACGGCTGTGGCGTATGAGCGCTTGGTGGAGGCGCTGTCGTCACACCGAGTGGAAAGGCGGTATCTGGCGTTGGTATGGGGTCACCTTGACGATCCCCGGGGAATAGTCGATGCGCCGATCGGACGCTCTGCCAGGACACGCACCAAGATGGCCGTTTCAGTGGCTGGCAGGCCGGCTCGCACGAGCTACGAAGTGTTGCAAGCCTTTGATGAGCCAGGTCCGACGACGTTGATCGAGTGTCGTCTGGAGACGGGTCGAACCCATCAGATCCGGGTTCACATGGCCGCAATCGGACATCCTGTCGTGGGTGATCCCACCTATGGAGGCGTCAGGGAGACGTTGACGGTTCCACGGATGGTTCTGCACTCGACGAGCCTGAGTTTCGCCCACCCGGTCACGCAAGAGAAGCTGTGCGTTGACTCGCCGTTGCCTGCGGATCTTCAGGAAGTCATCGACGGACTGGAGTGAGGATGTGGCGGGGTATCCAGTGTTCCACTGGGTATTCACTGCCCGGGCCATGAGGTGTGACCTTCCGCCATGGTGACGATGTCCGCAAGAGTCAGGGCATCCAGGTACCTGCGCATGTGTTCGCCAACGTCGGACCAGATGGCCAGCAGCACACACTGCCCTTCGTGGTCGCATGCGCCGTCAGCGTGGGGTTCTCCGAAGTCGCCGGCAACTATCGGTCCGTCGACGGCACTGACAATGTCTCCGAGCGCAATTTCGGCCGGCGATCTGGCCAAGACGTAACCGCCTCCCACCCCTCGTTTGGAACGCACCAGGCCGGCTCCTTTGAGCGCCAGCAGAATCTGTTCCAGATACGGTTGCGGGAGACCGGTCCGCTCCGCGATGTCTCGGACCGATGTTGGACCCTCGTCGCCCGCATGAAGGGCGAGTGATAGTAAGGCGCGGCTTGCGTAGTCTCCCCGGGTGGATACCTTCACGCGGCCCATCGTAGGGCGCGCGGCCCTGTAGCGATGTTGGTCTGCGGTATTGATCCGCTAGCGTGAAGCGGTACCTGAAAGGAACCGAGTGAGCGAAGAAGAACCATTGCTCCCGGACTACGGCGGGGCGTGTATCGCAAGCGTGGTGCCAGCGCTGTCCGGTTTGTCAGGAGGTATACCTGATTGGCTGCCCTCTGAAGCGGTCGCGGACCAGACGGTGTTGCTGGTTCTCGACGGTCTCGGGTGGAATCAACTACAGGAACGCAGCAGTCGGGTGCCGTTTCTGGCGTCTCTGGTGGGTGGGCCCATCACTTCGGTTGCCCCTTCCACCACGGCGACCGCACTCACATCGATTACGACCGGGTTGACCCCGGGTGAACACGGTCTGGTCGGGTACAGGATCAGTGTCGATGGCGCTGTCCTCAATTCGCTGCGGTGGTATGCGAACGGACGCGACATGCGGGCCGAGATTCCACCTCGTGACATCCAGAGCGCGCCCGCATTCCCCGGTCAGCATCCCGTCGTGGTCACAAGGGCGGAGTTCGAGGAAACCGGCTTCACTCAGGCCCACATCGGAGGGGTTCGCTTCTGCGGCTTCCGTACGCAATCGACCCTGGTCGCCGAGACGATCCGCCTACTTCGAGAAGGCGAATCGTTCATCTACGCCTACTACGACGGAATCGACAAGGTCGCCCACGAGTACGGCCTCGGTGACCAATACATGGCTGAACTGATTTCCATCGAATGCATGATCCAACACCTTGTCGAGAATCTGCCCACCGGGACCGCTCTGGTGATAACGGCCGACCACGGCCAGGTGGAGGTCGGAACGAATCTGGTGAATCTGCATTCCGATGTCATGGCCCACGTCTCGTATCAATCGGGGGAGGGGCGGTTTCGATGGCTACACGCTCGTCCCGGTCGCGCCCGGGTGCTCCTCGACGCCGTACGCGCCCATCATGGTGAGCTGGCATGGGTGAGGTCGCGTGACGAAACGATCAACGAGGGGTGGTTCGGTTCGAAGGTCACCGATCCCGCACGCTCGCGTCTGGGAGACGTGGCTCTGGTGGCCCGGGACAACGTCGCATTCGTGGACCCGACCGATACCGGTCCGTTTGAACTGATCGCTCGTCATGGGTCGCTTACCACTGACGAGATGTTGGTTCCGTTACTGGCTGTGCGCGCATGACGAATTCACGGCAGGATGGAACGCATGCCTGATCGTGGAGTGACAGACAACGGTCCGAATGACACTTCTCTGGATGACAACGGTGCGAATGGTCACGCTCCCGAGCGCGGTGAGTTGATCGCAGCGCCTCAAACGGGGGAATCAGGCCCCATCGATACTCCTTCGGGGTCAGACGGTGCAGCGGACAAGGAGTCTGTGTCCGAGCCGGCGAAGGTCATGCGGGTGGGTTCGATGATCAAACAACTCCTCGACGAGGTGCGTGACACGGCACTCGACGAGCCGGCCCGTGAACGCCTCAGGAACATCTACGACACGTCCATCGAGGAACTCGGGTCGGCACTGTCACCTGACCTGCGCGACGAGTTGTCCAGGCTGGCATTCCCGTTCACGGGAGAGGGTGCGCCGACGGAGATCGAACTCCGTGTTGCGCAGGCTCAATTGGTCGGATGGCTCGAGGGGTTGTTCCACGGAATTCAGGCGACGCTTTTTGCCCAGCAAATGGCCGCACGGCAGCAACTTGAGAACATGCGCCAGCAGTTGCCAGTGGGAGCTCGGGAGCCTGACGACCGACCCGGCACCTACCTCTGATCGGTACGGGAACCGGGATGGCCGACTCGTTCACCCACCTTCATCTGCATACCGAGTTCTCGATGCTCGACGGTGCCGCTCGCGTCGGTGATGTCGTGGCAAAGGCCGCATCGGACGGTCAGCCCGCGATCGGTATCACCGATCACGGCAACATGTACGGAATCTTGGACTTCTACAAGGCGTGTCGGGACAACGACATCAAGCCGGTCCTGGGTTCGGAACTCTACATGGCCTACGAGCACCGCACGGAGAGGCCAGCGCGGCGCGGCAGAATCGACGATTCTGGCGGTGAATCCGAGGGTGGACGCAAGGCCTATTACCACCTGACGGCCCTGGCCGAGAACAACACCGGCTATCGGAATCTCATCCAACTCGCCAGTCGAGCCTATATGGAGGGCTACTACATGAAGCCCAAGGTCGACTGGGAACTGCTCCAGGACCACCATGAAGGAATCATTGCGACGACAGGTTGTCTGGGTGGCCAGGTTCTCCAGGCGTTGCTCAAGGACGATTTTGAGGACGCGACCGCCAAGGCGGCACGCCTCCAGGACATCTTTGGTCGTGACAACCTCTTCGTGGAGTTGCAGGACCACGGTATTCCCGAACAGATCCGAACCAACCCCAGACTGCTCGAGATCGCCAAGCGCATAGGCGCCCCCCTCCTCGCCACGAACGACAGTCACTACACGGACCGGGAACACTCCGAAGCGCACGATGCCCTGCTGTGTGTGCAGACCGGTGCATTGATGAGCGAACCGAACCGGTTCAAGTTCGAAGGTGACCAGCACTATCTCAAGACCGCTCGAGAGATGCGCCATCTGTTCCGTGAGGTGCCTGAAGCTTGCGACAACACCCTCTGGATAGCCGAGCGCGCAGAGGTTGAGATCGAATTCGGCAAGCCACAGCTTCCTGAGTTCCCGCTTCCCGAGGGGTTTGTCGACGATACGGCCTACCTCGAACATCTGACCTTCGAGGGAGCCAGGGAGCGGTGGGGCGACCCGGTGCCAGATACCACTGTCGAGCGTCTTGTGTACGAACTCCAGGTCATCGCCAACATGGGGT
>CAYQFM010000031.1:0-5774 GCA_964416735.1 uncultured Iamiaceae bacterium
ACTCGCGTTACCGCGATGAGATGATCCGCTACGCGGCGGAGCGCTACGGACGTGACCACGTCGCGCAGATTGTCACGTTCTCCACCATCAAGGCGCGCGCGGCCGTGCGTGACTCGGCGCGGGTTCTCGGCCTGCCCTACATGGTCGGCGACAAGGTTGCGAAGGCGATGCCACCGCTGGTGATGGGGCGTGATACGCCCCTCTATGCCTGTCTCGATGAACATCCGAAGTACGCCGACGGGTTCAAGATAGTCGCCGACCTGCGGGAGATGTACGAGTCCGATCCTGACGCCAAGCGTGTAATCGATGTGGCGCGAGGCCTCGAAGGGCTGCATCGCCAGGATGGAATCCACGCTGCCGCCGTGGTGATCACCAAAGAGGCCCTCACCGAATACCTTCCGATCCAGCGCAAACCCGAGTCGGGCCAAGATCCTGAATCGGCCCCCGTGGTCACCCAATACGAGATGCACGGGGTCGAGGACCTCGGTCTGCTGAAGATGGACTTCCTCGGCCTGCGCAACCTCGACGTCATCACCGACACCATCGCACTGGTTCAACAGACCAGGGGTGTCACGATCGACCTTGCGAACCTTCCTCTCGATGATGCGCGTACCTACAAACTGCTCCAGGAAGGCAATTCGATAGGTGTGTTCCAACTCGAGGGTGGTGCCATGCGAACACTCATGCGGTCGCTGGCGCCCACGTCATTTGAAGACATAGCTGCTCTTGTGGCGCTCTACCGGCCGGGTCCGATGAGCGTGAACATGCACAACGACTACGCAGATCGCAAAAACGGTCGCAAACCGGTGGAATATTTCCATCCCGATGCCGAGGAGATTCTGGGCGATACGTACGGCCTGATGATCTTCCAGGAATCGGTGATGCGGGTGTCCCAACGTTTCGCCGGGTACTCACTTGCCGAGGCCGACAACCTGCGCAAAGCCTGCGGCAAGAAGATCCGCGAAATGATGGCCAAGGAACGAGAGAGCTTCGTCGGCGGTTGCGTGGCCACCGGTTACGGCGAGGCCCTGGGGACCCACCTGTTCGACATCATCGAGAACTTCGCCGATTATGCGTTCAACAAGTCGCACTCTTACGGATACGGGTTGGTTGCGTATCAGACCGCGTATCTGAAGGCGAACTACCCGGTCGAGTACCTCGCAAGCCTGTTGACGAGTGTCAAGGCAAACCTGGACAAGGCGGCGATCTATCTGAACGAGTGCCGTCAGATGGGCATTCAGGTCCGCGTTCCGGATGTGAATGTCTCGATGTCCGACTTCGGCGCGGTGGTCGACCCCGCAGACGGTTCAGGCGACATCACGTTTGGCCTGTCTGCTGTTCGCAACGTGGGGGAGGGTCTTGTTGCCAAGATCCTCGAAGAGCGGTCGGACAATGGTCCGTTCGGTGACTTCTACGACTTCTGCGACCGCGTGGACACGTCGGTTCTGAACAAGCGCACCATCGAATCACTGATCAAGGCCGGTGCGTTCGACTCGATGGGGCATCCCAGACAGGGTCTGCTCTCGGTACACGAGCAGATCATCGACCGGACGATGGCCCGTCGCCGCAAGGAGGCCGAGGGCCAGTTCGACCTCTTCAGTGCGGCTGACACAAACGAGTCAGAGGTAGGGCCAGGTGGCGACGATGCGAGGCTTGCGATTCCCGCGCTCGAGTTCGACAAGAAGCGGCAACTTGGCTTCGAGAAGGAGATGTTGGGTCTCTACGTGAGTGACCATCCACTCATGGGTGCGGAAGCGTCTCTCCGTCGGCGGACCGAATGCGGACTGCACGAACTCGAAGACGTGGAGGACGGTTCTGTTCGCACTGTGGGGGGACTGGTCACCAACCTCGCTCGGAAATGGACGAAGCGGGGTGACCTCATGGCCGTCTTCTACATGGAGGATCTGCAATCCGGCATTGAGGTCATGGTCTTCCCCAAGACGATGGCGTCATACGGCCATGTGCTCGAAGACGACGCCGTGGTGATCGTCAAAGGTCGTGTCGACACCCGTGAGGACCAGCCAAAATTGATTGCTACCGAGATCACCGCTTTCGAGCCGGTGACCGACGGGGCAGCGCCTATCCGTATTGTGCTCAGCCCAACCGCTCTCAGCGATTCAAAGCTGAACGATCTCAAGTCGGTCCTCGTTGAACATCCGGGTGAGTCCCAGGTCTTCTTACACCTGGGTAGCGACAAGGTCCTGCGTCTGCCCGACAGGTTCTGTGTCGATGCCACGACCGGCTTGGTTGCCGAGTTGCGAGAGCTCCTGGGCGCCGATGCGCTGCTCGTCTAGTCGGCCTCCGTGCCGCCGCCGTCGATCTGCATGAGGTTCTTGGCAACACCGTTACGGATCTCTGGGTCGAGGTCATCGTCTTCGAGGAGTTTGACGTAGATCGAACGGGCATCAACGAGTTGACCCACCTTCTGGTGGGCGAAACCCAGGCAGTGCTCGAATCGTGCTCTTCCCGTCGAGGTCTCGCCATCGCGGGAGTCGAGGCCGGCCCGGAGGTGCCCTATTGCCTCGGAATACCTCCCGACCTCGAAGAGGCTGTGTCCCAGGACGAGTTCGATCCGGGCCTTCCATTGGTCCGAGTCTGAATGTGTACCCATTTGGTCAGCGAGCAGGGCCTGGGCGTCGCGAATCACCTCTTCGTACCGCTGAGTCTTGTAGGCCCGTAGGACCGACTCGACCGTTGCCGGAGATCCGTCGTTTCGTACCTGCACCCGTGATCGCGAAGATCGTTTTGCGCCGCGATCTGCCCTATGGCGTACCCGGTGCATGGCGTACACCCAACCGACGCCCAAGAGCGCGGCAATCAGAATCGTGGTCGCAATCTTCACTTGTTCCACGCTAGGTTGCGAACCGAGTTGCGAAAAGTCCTCCGGCCCGCTGGACTATAGGGGGTAGGACCACCGATCCTGGGGGCTTTTTAGGGTATGGCTATCGAAGTCGACACCAAGGACTGTACGGCGTTGAGCGACGCCGAATTGGCCGAGATGGCAGATGTCTGCGCTGAGACTGGCAGTCGTCACGAGGTAGGGCTTCTCTCGAAGCAGGCCGAGGAGTGGGTGCTGGTCACCCAGGTGAGAGAAGGGCGGAGCCTCAGGGGCTTTGCCTACTTCACGCTGGAGCGCATTGGAGGCACCCCGAGCATTCTCATCGGCCTCGCTTCCGTGAAGCGGAACTCCAAACGCGACACCGTATTACGGGCGATCATGACCGATCAGTTCCGCAGGGCCGTCATGGCGTTTCCCGACGAGGATGTCTTGGTCGGTTGTCGCATGCTCGATGCCGGTGGCTTCGAGATCTACAAGCCCCTCGTGGACATTGTCCCCAGACCGGGCCACAAAGCGACCGGCGAAGAGCGGGCTTGGGGTAGGCGGCTTGCCAAGCGATTCGGCATCGGCAACGGGAGCTACAACGATCAGGACTTCATCACGATCGGGGACAACTCGTTTCCCTTGTCACTCGACCACGAGAGCCTCAAGCCGGAGAAGTTCGATTCGGACGTGGTCGCGTTGTTCGATGAGGTGGATCGCGACCGTGGAGACACGCTCATTGCATTTGGCTGGGTGATGGCCGAGCAACTGGCCAAACTCTCCTGACACCCCGCCGCTACCCGGAATGCCGCTGTCCGGAATCACGGTCCAGGTAGCTCACAATGGAGTTTGAGGAAGTTCTGCGTAGGCGTCGCATGTCGCGGAGCTTCGAAGACCGACCTGTTTCGGCAGATGTCATTGACCGTGTTCTGCGTGCCGGTTTGCGGGCACCGTCGGCCGGGAACACGCAGGGCACCGACTTCGTCGTACTGGAGGGGCAGGAACAGACATCGTTGTACTGGGATGTCACACTCTCGCCCGCCAGACGCCCGGGTTTCCGGTGGCCCGGGTTGCTGGTGGCGCCGGTCCTGGTGATACCGGTTGTCAATCCGAATGCGTATCTCTCCCGATACGGCGAGCCCGATAAGGCGGCTACAGGCCTAGCTGAAGATCTCGACAGGTGGGCGGTTCCCTACTGGTACACGGATGCTGCATTCGCGGCAATGCTCATTCTCATGACGGCGGCGGACGAAGGCCTCGGGGCGCTCTTCTTCGGCGTGTTCGACCACGAGAATGCGGTAATCGATGCACTCGGCATCCCGTCGGACCGACGACTTCTCGGAGCTATCGCAATTGGCCATTCTGCATCCGTAGACAGGCCGTCGCGGTCAGCAGGGCGAAAGCGACGCGGTCTCGACGAGGTCGTCCACCGAGGTCGCTGGTGAAACGCTCCATGGCGCGCGATGTTCGTGTTCAGGCCGTCAGTCAGGTGTCGTGACGGCAACCACTGCGTCAATACCCAACTCGCCCGCCAGCACATCGGGGTCGGTGGTCGGATACCGGCATGTGTAATTGCGGCAGACATGCGCCCGACCGCCCGCCCCCGACTCGTGAGAACGTCCTTCCCACAGCGGTGAATCGTAGGCCTCGCCCCAAGTGAGAATCGAAGACGGTAGGTAATTTCCAGTTGCCACCTCGACCAGATCAGGTCGGTCTCCGGTGATGACGACCTCGGTGAGCCCGATTTGTTCTGTATCCATGGCGCTCAAGAGGGCGGGGAAGGCATGAGGGTTCATGATGGCGAGTGGCCCGACGATGAGCATGATTGTTTGGGCCAGTTCCACGAGGCGTGTGTCTCCGGTCAGCGTGCCAAGACGGTGAAAGACGCTTGCGGCAAGGCTGTTCGCCGAGGCTGTCGGCATGTCGGTGAGGTCCTTCGAACGCACCACGAGGCGATCGACGTCGTTTCCACCGGTGAAGAATCCACCTTCGGCGTGGTCCCAGAACAGCTCGATCATTGAAGCGGCGGTCGAGCGCGCCTCATCGATCCACAGCGCTTGGCCGGTTGCCGTCGCCAAGGCGATGAAAGCATCGGTGATTGCTGCGTGGTCGACAGCCACAGCGGGAATGTGTGCGTGCCCATGCCACGATCGCATCCAGCGGCCATCGGCGTTGCGGAGGCGTTGTAAGGCGAACTCGCCGGCACGGGTTGCGGCCTCCAACCAGTCTCGGCGTCCTGTTGCTGATGCCGCCTCCGCCAGAGTTGCGATCATCAGGCCGTTCCATTCCAGAACGACCTTGTCGTCGAGTCCGGGCCTCATCCGTTGGGCTCTTTGCTCTAAGAGCAGGTCTCGCGCTCTGCGGAGGTCGGAAGTGAGGCCTGTGTCGGTGGTTCCGGGATGCCACAGGATGTTGGCGCCCTCGAAGTTCCCGTCTTTGGTGACTCCCCACCAGTCGATCGCTGCTTCTGCCACGTCTGGGCCGAGACACGCGAGGGTTTCTCGAATTTCAGACGGTGACCAGAGGTAGAACTTTCCCTCTACGCCCTCGGAATCTGCGTCCTCACCGCAGAAGAAACCACCGTCAGGGTGGCGCAGATCACGGAGCACATACGCGATTGTTCGCTCGAGAACCTCCAGGTAGCCGGGTTTGGCTGTCAATTGCCAGAGGTGGAGATACAGACGACCCAACAGAGCCTGGTCGTAAAGCATCTTCTCGAAGTGGGGGACCAGCCATCGTTGGTCGACGCTGTAGCGGGAGAAGCCACCGCCAATGTGGTCGTGGATGCCGCCGGATGCCATCGCATCGGCTGACCTGGCCACAATGTCGAGCAACCTTTCGTCGCCTGTGTGGTGGAATCGGGCGAGGAGAAACTCCAGGGCCGGGACCTGCGGAAACTTTGGAGTGGAACCGAATCCTCCGTTCACGGGGTCGGAATCGGCGATGAGCCGAG
>CAYQFM010000031.1:5784-9904 GCA_964416735.1 uncultured Iamiaceae bacterium
CTGAACGGGCGAGTAGATAGACTACTCCCATGTTCTTGGACAATAACCCAAATCGGCAGCCATTATTGTACCTCTTTTAAGGGGGCGCAATGGTTTCGACGGGGGATAAGATGGGTCGAGAAGCGAGCCGAGTTGTCGCCAGCTCGATCTCTTGCAGACTCGGTATTTGATCGCTGGACCCCAAATCCGCACGATCTCGCAGCATGTTGGTGAGTTGCGCAGCCTGCTGGGTGACATCGTCCCTGCGATCTCTCCAGAGAGCAGAAATTGTCTCGAGCAGTTCGGGGAACGACATCATCGACCCGCGACGCTCGGGGGGAAAGTACGTTCCTCCGAAGAACGGCTCGCCCGCCGGCGTGAGGAACACCGTGAGCGGCCAACCACCCGAACCGGTCAAGGCGACCACGGCATCCATGTAGAGCTGGTCAATATCGGGATGCTCTTCGCGATCCACCTTCATCGACACGAACGATCTGTTCATGAGTTCGGCGATTTCCGGATCCTCGAACGATTCGTGGGCCATCACGTGGCACCAGTGGCACGAGGAATACCCGATGGACAGCAGAATCGGCCTGTCCTGTTCTCTGGCCTCGATGAATGCTTCCTCACCCCACGGGTACCAGTCCACGGGATTTGAAGCATGTTGGCGCAGATACGGACTCGTTGCATTCGTCAGTCGGTTGGCCATGCCCTGTCACTCCTGCTGGTGATGTCTGCATCAGAAATATTTCAATGATGTCAACCAGTGACGTAGATCTTTTCGTCCAGACACTCTGCCTGGCGTGTCACGCGGATTGCCTGACTAGCCCTCGAAAGGTGGTCACGGTGCCATCTCGCAGAAAGTCCACCCTGCTCACCCAGGGCAAGGAGTGCCGTCAGTGCGGATCAGTAGTCGCAGGTTGCGGCCATGTTGCAGTCAGTCGGGGCGCGTCAGCACGTTCATGAACTCGTCGTTGACAAACAGAAGTTCCCTGCCAACCTTCACGTCGCTCAAGAGTCCGGCCCCGACCAAGGCATGCAGCCAGGACGACGCTGTTTGGCGCGAGACGTCGCAGCGCTCGGCAACCGCGTTGATGCGGCAGTACGGCTGCTCGAACAGCACCTGCAGGAACTGCGCGTCGCGCCCACCTGTCGTCGCCACGCGTGCCCGGTCGGCGATGTCCTCTTGGCACCCGCGAATGGCTCCGATCTTGCGCGTCGTCGATGTTGCAGACTCACGGATGACATCGAGCATGTAGAGGATCCACTCGATCCAAGCACCGTCTGCAGTCACGGCTCGGAGCAGCCGGTAGTAGTCGTTCTTGCGGGCGATGATCGCACGCGAGAGGTAGAGGATCGGCTCGTTCAGCAAGCCGGCTTCGATCAGCATGAGGATGTTGATGACACGGCCGGTTCGCCCGTTGCCGTCCTGGAACGGATGGATGGCTTCGAACTGATAATGGGCCAACGCCATGCGCACCAGCGGGTCAAGCTCGTCCCCAGCATGAACGAAGCGATCCCAGTCCGAGAGCTTCTCGCGAATGAGGTCGGCACCCTCCGGTGGCGCATACACGATCTGCTGGGTGGTCGGATTGGCAATTCTCGTTCCCGGCACCGTTCGAATGTCCATCTCGCGACCGTGCAGTGCGGAGCAGACCTGAGTTGCGGTTGTGGCAGTGAGCGGCCGGCTCCTTATCGACTCGACCCCGGCGAAGAGAGCGTTGCGGTATCGCAGTGCTTCCTTGGTTGCATGGTCGCCACCCCCGGAGTCCGCGTACTTGAACAGCTCATCGGCGGTCGTCACGATGTTCTCGATCTCGGAGCTTGCCTGCGCCTCGAGCAGCGGGACCGCGTGAATCAAGATGTTGGGGTTCGGTAGCAACTGGCCCGCCTGAGCCAGGGTCGCGACGGCCGTTCGTGCTTCGATGGTGGCCTTGAGCACCCGTTTGGGCTCCAGATCGAGGCCCGGCGGCGGCAGCGCAGGCAGGTTATTGAAAGGGACCTCGGGGCTCCAGGACACGTGTTAGCTCTTTCGACTCATCCCAACAACATGTTAGAAATCGTATAAAAATCTAACACGTTGCGGGAATGTGTTGAGTGACCTGACGCGTCAGGGACCGCGCTGTGCCGAGTGCGATCACCCACGGGTACCAGTCCACGGGATTTGAAGCATGTTGGCGCAGGAACGGACTGCTCTGTGTCCGCAAGCGGTCGGTCACGCTGCCAAACCTACAGGCGTATCAGCTGACCTCGGCCCTGCTTCCACCACTTTGCTTTGCCCGGTACATGGCTTGGTCGGCGCGTCCGATAAGGCCATCGGAGTCATCGCTCAAAGGGGAATCGACGGAGGCGATTCCGATGCTGGCACTGATCGGAATGGCCCTTCCGCCAACGCGCACCGGTTGGGTCAGCACTTGGAGCACGCGCTCGGCGGTGCTTTCAGCCGTCCGCTGATCCTTCAACGGTGCCATCAGCACAACGAATTCGTCACCTCCAAGCCGGGCAACACGATCGGTGGTCCGAACTGCACCGGTGACGCGCTGTGCTACTGCCCGCAGGACATCATCGCCTACGGCGTGACCGTAGGTGTCGTTCACCGGTTTGAAGCCGTCCAAGTCTATGAACAAGATGGCTACGCCTTCATCGTGGGCGCGGGCCCGCAGCAGTGCTTTGTCCACCTCTGAGTGGAAAGCGGCGCGGTTCAAGAGGCCCGTGAGGTTGTCACGGCTGGCCTTCAACTCCAACTCATCATGCGAGCGTTTCCTCTCGGTGATATCGGTGTGCATAACCACCGCTCCACCCGAGGTCCCACGGAGCCTGGTTGCCCTCGCCGAGTACCAGTGATGTCGGGCACCGTTCTCGATGGCCACATCGGTTTCTGCTTCTCCGGCTTGGCCCGAGAGCACATTGGCAAGGTTCGATTCCAGATCGTCCCCACCTACACGGAGTGAGTTGCTGAGCACCGATATATACGGCTTTCCGATCGTGAAATCGTTGTCCGACTTTGTGGAGTCAATTGGGTCCGATGCCGCATGCAGGTGGGACCACGCAGGGTTGGCGTCGAGAATCAGGCCCTCAGAATCGAGGACGACCATTGCGTTGGTCACCGAGTCGAGGATGTCACGCTGGAACTGCGCCCGATCAGCAGCTTGAATGACGAACTCACGCTCTCGCTCACGGGCCCGCATTCTGGCGTAGATGAATGCGGCGGCGAGGACGCTTCCGGTTATGCCCGCCAAGAAGATCAGTGTCACCGAAATCGGTGCCTTCTTCGCCGTCGAAGTGCTCCAGATGTCGATTCTCCAGTCGACTCCGTCGATCTCTTCCGAGTTGGACTTCGTGAATGCCGCGTTTTCACGGGGCCCCGCATTGCCTTCTATCGCCGCCACTCGGGAGATGTCTTCACTGTTTGCGAACTCCGTTGCGGTGAGGTCCACTTCAAGTGCGATTCCGAGGCTGTCCGGCAGCCCGGCGGTGGCTTCATGCGCGACCTCCGAGAAGTCATTGACGACGGCCGCTGACCACCCGACGAGTGTTGATGGATCACCCGGGTTTCCAGATGGTGGAGCGTATATGGGTACGCCGATGAAGAAATCGGTGGCCATCAGTGAGTTGATGAGCGGGAAATCCGTTTCCTCGGCGATCTGCTCGATCGTCGGATCTGATCCGAATGATCCGACCACGGTGTCACCCGTTGCCGCTGAATTACCGAGAAGTGCCGCAACCGAAGGGATCGTGCCCGTGTCGGTGCCCAGCGGCAGGCTTAGGTCGATCGAGCCGGCTACATATTGCGTTAGCAGATAATGGGGTTCACCGGGTTGGTGCTGACCGAGTTGGAACAACGTGAACTTGGGGTTGGACGCCTTCTCGTCAGCGATGACTGCGTCGAGGTCCGCGTCATCGGTCAGGCGGAGATAGAAGAGGCTGCTGAGCGACGGGATCTGTTCGAAGACTTTCGACGACTCCAAATAAGCGTTGAGTTGATCGGAGCTCACATTCTCGGAGTTGGCAATGAAGGCACCGACATCGCGCAACTTCGTCGTGTAATCGTCGACAGCACTCCTGATACTCGTGGCCGCCTGACTTGCCGAGTTGTCAAACTCCCGTCTCGCATCGTTCTCAGCACTGCGCCGGACATTGA
>CAYQFM010000031.1:9914-15794 GCA_964416735.1 uncultured Iamiaceae bacterium
CAAGCAGATCGCAGCAATCATCACCGAATAGGACCTTCGGGAACCCGTTTTGGCGACGATGCTTCCTGTGTCGCCGCCAGCGGAGGAGTCCGTTTTGGATGAGGTGTCAGTGGTTGTCATGGTGACGATCGCTCTTGTGGTGGTTCAGGTCTCTTCTCCTGATCACCGTCGACGTGAATCTGGTGTCATTTGACTTGATCGGCGCCGATGGTGGCGCACCTTGAGATTGTTCGAAACGTTGGTTCGATCGGCCCATTACGAATAGGCCGAACGCTTCACATCACGCCGGGTCAAACGGCGAAAGCCCTATTATTTCGCCGATGTGTTCAGGGGGCATCGGAATGGCGAGGTGAAAACCCTGGGCGAAATCGCACCCGTGGTGACGCAATCTCTTCAATTGGTCGGCTGTTTCAACCCCCTCCGCTACCGTCTTCAGTCCCAGTGTCTGCGCCAATCGGATGATTGCCACGACTATCGCCTCGTCCCCCTGATGTTGGCTGAGGCCGGAGACGAAAGATCTGTCCACCTTGAGATGATCGACGGGAAAGCTCCGCAGGTAGCTCAGCGATGAGTACCCGGTACCGAAATCGTCCACGGCGATATTGAAACCGAGTTCCTTGAGTTGAGTGAGGGCGTCGAAGGAGAATTCGACATCATCCATCAATAGGCTCTCGGTGATCTCGAGGTCCAGATGTGCTGGGTTGATTCCGGTGATCTCGACGACGTTCTTCAGGTCCGGGATGAGGGAGGGGCTCGATAGCTGACGCCCTGAGATATTGACCGCCATGGTGAATGGCCCCAGTTCCGGATATTGCTCGTGCCAATCGGTGAGCTGTCGACAAGCTTTCTCCAGCACGATGTGTCCGAGTTGGATGATCAGGCCGGTGTCTTCTGCCAGAGGAATGAAATTGTCCGGAGATAACAGCCCGTATTTGGGGTGCTGCCAGCGAACGAGTGCCTCGGTGCCTGCGATCTTGCCGGTGGCCAGGTCAAAGACGGGCTGATAGTGCACGACGAGTTCGTCGCGCTCCAGTGCGTATCGCAGCGCCGTGTCGAGTTCGAGACGATGGATCGTTGTTGCTCGGAGGCTCTGGTCGTAAACGGCGATCTGACCACGACCCCGGTCCTTGGCTCTGTACATTGCCGCATCGGCCTCACGGATCAGCCCCTCTGCCACCACGCGAAGCGCTGCTTCACCGTCCTCGTGCTCGGCGGACTTGTCGAGGAAGGAGATGCCGATGCTTGCTCCCACGAAGACCTCGGTGCCGTCGAGGAAGAATGGCTCTGAGAAAATTGCCTCGATGCGTTCACCCAGGTTGATAGCGTCATCCGGCCCCGCCAGGTCTCCGCAGAGGATTACAAACTCGTCCCCGCCGAATCGTGCGACCGTGTCGTCGGGTCGCAGCACGCGTGACAACCGCCCGGCAATGTCCTTCAAGAGGGTATCGCCGGTGGAGTGTCCACGACTGTCGTTGATGATCTTGAAGTGGTCGAGGTCGAGGAACAGGACTCCTACGGTTGCACCGCTCCTCCTTGCCCGGGCAATGGCGACAGAAAGGCGATCGAGGAGGAGGGTTCTGTTCGGCAGGCCGGTCAGCGAGTCGTGGGTAGCCTGATGCGCCAACTGCGCCTCGAATTCCTTGCGGTCGCTCATGTCGCGCATGGACACCGAGAAGAATCCGATTTCATTGGTGAGGTCCCGGTGGGTGAGCACCTGGGTGAGCATGGGCGTGGTGGTCCCGTCGGCCATCTTGAGCTCGAACTCGCCGGTCCAGGTATCGGCCGTCTCAAGGATCTTGTAGATGGCGGTGGCAAGCCGATCGAGTTCGTGTGGCGCGAGGAGGCCATCCGATGGCGTTGTGGGGATGGGTCCGGTTTCGTCCACACCCAGGATCTGCTTACCCGCAGCGTTCAGGTGGAGGATCTCCCCTTCGGGCGACAAGATCACGACGTAGTCGTTGGTGGTCTCGAAGATGTCGAGCAATCTCTTGGCCGATCGCTCCGCTTCAACCCGTCCCGTCACGTCCCTGAGGTTTGCAACGACTCCCTCGACGGCCGGGTCGTCCAAATAACTGGTGATGGTCACCTCTGCCCACCGCCACTGCCCATCTGCCCGTTTGACACGGCAGGTGTCGTGATATTGGTGCTCGGGAATGTTGAGGAGTTCGTTGAGGTGGGACGCCAGGTTTGCGATGTCGTCGGGGTGGACCCATGTCATGCCCGCACTCGATGTGATCTCTTCGGGTTGATATCCGAATACCGAGAACATCGATGGGCTGGTGTAGGTGACGGTGAAGTTGGCATCGAGCAGAAGAGTGACGTCACCGCTGTTCTCCACGAGAGCCCGGAACCGTTGCTCTGCCTTTTCGAGCGTCAGTTTCTCGTTGCGACGAGCAGTCACGTCGCGGACGCATACCAGTGAACCGCCGATGAGCTGTTGAGCGACGATCTCGTCACCCTCCCAATCATCGGTTCTGTAGAGACCCACCACCTCCACCCAGATCCACGAATCATCTGCTCGGCGGACCCGTAGCATGATCGGGCCTTCCGGAGTCTGTCCGTCGAGGACTTTGTAGAGCTCCGCTTCTGCAGCGTCTACGTCGTCGTGGTGGATGTAGTCGGCGATGGGTGTTCCCGCTACGTCAGCGAAGTCGTAGCCGGTCATTGGAGTCAGCCGACGATTTGCCCACTTGATGTGGAAGTCGTCGTCGATGATCAGAAACAGGTCGTAACTGAACTCGACCATGAGGCGGAATCGGGCCTCGTCTGTCTTGATGGCGTCCTGCTCGAGGTACTTCGTTGTCTTGTCGGTTAGCAGCCAGACGATTGCCTCGACGTCGGGCGTATCGAGGGCGTTGATCATGTGGGCTTCGAAAATGTGCCACGAGCCATCGCCGTGACAGATTCTCACCCTTATCGTCACCGCTTTCGACGGTTCGGCCATGA
Source organism: uncultured Iamiaceae bacterium (assembly GCA_964416735.1). GTDB lineage: Bacteria > Actinomycetota > Acidimicrobiia > Acidimicrobiales > Acidimicrobilacustridaceae > CAYQFM01. The sequence goes on from CAYQFM010000031.1 coordinate 12,861, forward strand.
TTTGGTTGACCGCTACCGATGCGCCCTCTCTGTCGTCCGGATGAACGAGTTCCATGATTTTTGACGCGTACTCGTCTTGGGTTATTCCGAGAATCTCGTAAACGGAAGGTGAGACGTGGGTGACCTGACCATCGGGTTTCATGACCGCCAGGTAACTGTTGGGAATCTTGTCGAGAATGTCGATCAGTGAGGTGGAATGTGCGGCCGATTCCGCGTTGGCAGGAACCGATTCAGTGGACCCGTCGGGGTCGCTGGCGTGGGCGGAAATGGACAAGAAGAAGATTCCCCCTAGAGGCCGACACAGATCTGACGGCTTCACCAATTCTAGCTGTGTTGTTAATCCTGGGTCGGCTCGATTTGCCCCAGAGCAGCGCGTCTCAACTTGCCAAGTGCGGTGCGGGGAATCGCTTTGATCACCCGGATATGGCGTGGGGCCATGTAATCCGGTAGATCTGCCTTGACGTGTTCGCGCACGCTGGCGAGTGTCGGCGGTGAGGCTGGGTCACTTGGTACGACGAGAGCAACGACGACCTGACCCCATTCCGGATCATTCTCACCAATCACGGCGACATCGCTGATATCGGGGTGTGACTCGAGAACCTGCTCGACGACGACCGGCCAGACTTTTTCACCGCCGGTCGTGATCATGTCACCCCGCCTACCGTGCACGACGAGTTGACCTTCGCTGTCCCACGATCCGCTATCGCCGGTCGCAAACCAGCCGTGCGCGTCGAACGGGTTTGACTTGCCATCCTCTGAGCCCTCACGGCCCGCGTCGTTACCGCTCGAGTCGTTCTGGAGCGGGTCGTCGCGGCCTGAATTGTCCCGATAACAGCGCATGAGCATTTCGCCACGTACGTGGATCTCCCCGTTGACGATCCTGACCTCCGCACCCGGAAGAATCCGACCGTTGTAGGCGACCGCGCTTCCCGTTTCTGTCATTCCGTACGTGGCAACCGCGTTGGGCGGGAGTTCGATGAATGCCGCTGATCCGCCTACGAGGACCCGCCTGAACAACAAGGGGTCAATGCGAGCGAGGGCTGTGGGAACGAGGCTGACGAGCGTTGTATCGCGGAGTCGTGCGGCATCCTCGACGGCCGCAGCTTCGAATGAAGGATGGATCTCGAGTGGCGTATTTGAATCCAGCGCCCTCAGAACGACGGAGAGACCCCCGATGTGTGAGAGAGGCAGGCAGCACAGCCATCTGTCCGTCGCGGGTTCGACTTCGAGTGCCGAGTTGGTCATCTTGGCCGAAGCGCTGATCGACTTGTGCGTGTGGACGGCTCCTTTGGGCTCACCCGAACTGCCGCTGGTGGCGATGACGATGGCGTCACCTTCTTCGACTGGCACACCATCGGGCAGTTTGTGTTCGATCCCATCAGGTTCCACCAGGCGCGAAGGTCGCATCGCCTCGAGCAGGCGGTTCATCGCGGGTACTGGCAACCCGGGTGCAATGGGCAAGATGGCATCTCCCCGGTCCCAAGTCCGTAACAGCGTTTCGAGAAATGCAGGGCCACCCGGTAGGGCAACCGCGATGAGTTCGCGCACGGGATCAGGGTAGGACTTCGGGTGGATGCCAGACTGCACCCGTGGATATGAAGGTTCCGCGTCGTGGGTGGCGCTCGTGGGTGGCTGGCGGGCGACCCCGCACGTTGCCGGCGGCGGTGGTTCCCGTGGTTGTCGGTACGGCGACCGTTGTCGGGGGGGGCTCATTCGAACACTTGGTTCTCTGGCGGTTCGTGGCAGCGATGGTTGTGGCTTTGGCAATACAGGTGGCCACCAACTACGCGAATGACTACAGCGATGGGGTTCGTGGAACCGACGATGAGACGAGAGTCGGACCCGTTCGATTGGTGGGTTCTGGTTTGGCAGAACCCTCCGCCGTCAAACGTGCAGCGGTCGTTTCCTTCGCCGTGGCGGGAGTTGCCGGACTGGCGCTTGCTGCTGCAACGACCTGGTGGCTCTTGCTGGTGGGGGCCGCATCTTTTGCCGCCGGATGGTTCTACACCGGCGGACCGAAACCCTACGGTTACCACGGCCTAGGGGAGGTCTTCGTCTTCGTGTTCTTCGGACTGGTGGCAACGGTCGGCTCCGCCTTCGTGCAGACGGAGAATGTCACCGGTCTCACCGTCCTGTGTGCGGTCCCGGTGGGAACGCTCGCCACCGCCTTGCTCGTCGTCAACAACCTCCGTGACATACCCACCGATGCTGTTTCTGGAAAGCGCACCCTGGCGGTGCGGCTCGGCGACAAGCGCACCCGCTGGTTTTACGTGGCACTGATGGTCGTGCCGTACCTTGTGCTGCCCGCAATAGCGGTCCTCGGAGATCGGCCGGTGGCGCTGATTGCGCTGCTGGGTCTCTTCACGGCCGTGTCACCGATCAATAGCGTGATGCGAGGAGCAATCGGCAGAGACCTGATTGCTGTGCTGGGTGGAACCGGCCGTGCGCAACTCGCCTACGGTGCCCTGCTCGCACTCGGTTTGGTTCTGTCCGGGTGAGCAGCCGACCTGGAATCGTCTCTCACCCATTACCGAAGTTGAAAGCGGTACGACACCGCTGACCAGAACGACTCCGATCCGCAAGACCAGGTTCTGGAGGTCTCAAGGATTCGATATTCCGCAATGATGTGTTCGCCTCAAGCTGAATTTCCAAAATCTCCGAGATATCTCCGCCGTTTCCATCATCTCTCATTGACTCTGTCACAGTGCTTCTATATACTCGAACACATGTTCGGTGATGGAGGTTCTTTCGGATCAGAGGAGTGCGGCGGTGACATCACTGCTGAACCTTCAGTGGGCGATTCACCATCCGCGGTAGACCTCGTGAAGATGGCTCGGGCATGGGCCGCACTCGATGTCGGGGGTTGTGACCACGAGACTCTGCTTGAAGCTGCCGTTGGTCTTGAAGTTGCCCGGTCATTGGTTTCGTTGGCAT
>CAYQFM010000032.1:0-5537 GCA_964416735.1 uncultured Iamiaceae bacterium
AACTCCGTCAATACCCCGTCAGGACCCAAGAGCTCCAGTCCCTCAGCATCAACCTGGGCCATCAAGCGTTCCAGAGTTTCATCATCAATCAGAGGCTTCGCCACGAGTGGATTCTCACTCTCAGTAGTCGTCATAGAAGTGTCCTTTCATTGTTGTTCGGACACCTCACACAAAAAATTCAACACCCCCGATTGTCTGGCACCTCGAGCACCACCACCGCTTCACCGTGTCGGTCGCGACCGTGCACCGCCATCTCGTCAAGGCCGCACTGGTCACTCCTGAGCCCAAGAAACGACCCAAGTCGAGCTACATCCGCTTTGAAGCTGAACAACCCAACGAATGCTGGCAGTCCGACTTCACCCACTACTCCCTCGCCGACGACTCCGATACCGAGATTCTGTCGTGGCTCGACGACCACGCTCGCTATGCCCTCCGTGTCACCGCCCACCGACGTGTCACCGGACCCATCGTCCTCAACGCCTTTCAGGCCGCCATCATCGAATATGGTCCACCGGCCTCGACGCTCACAGACAACGTCATGGTCTTTACCACCCGCTTCGCTGGCGGTCGCGGTGGTCGCAACGGCTTCGAAGCCGAACTCGCCCGCCTCCACATCACTCAGAAGAACTCCGCACCGAACCACCCCACGACCTGCGGCAAAGTCGAACGCTTCCAACAAACTCTCAAACGCTGGCTCGACCAACAAACCCCACCCGCCGACATCCCCAAACTCCAAGCGCTCCTCGATCGCTTCGTCGATATCTACAACCACCGGCGACCCCACCGCTCCCTCCCGCGAAACGCCACCCCCGCCACCATCTACAACACCCGACCCAAAGCCACCCCCACCGCGACCACCCAAGCCCACCAACGCGTCAGACACGATCGCGTCGACGACACAGGCACCGTGACCCTGCGCGTCAACGGCCGACTCCACCACATCGGCATCGGACGAACCTACGCCCGAACCCCCGTCATCCTCCTCGTCAACGACCTCGACGTACGAGTCGTCCACGCCACCACTGGCGAACTTCTTCGCCGCCTCACCATCGACACCACCCGCGACTACCAGCCCACCGGAAAACCCCCAGGACCCACTCGCCAAAAACGCGGAACACCCGAACCCAACTGAGGGTTCGGGCTGTCCGGGATGTCTCGCGACATCACATTGGTGGCGGGGGCAGGATTTGAACCTGCGACCTTCGGGTTATGAGCCCGACGAGCTACCAGACTGCTCCACCCCGCGGCGTGGCAGCAATGGTACAGCGTCTATCGACAATTCGCTAACCGAATCGATGACATCAAGCAGCCACCGGCCACTTCGATGCGGTAAGGGCTTCTCCACAGCTCACGATGCGACCGCTCCCCTCGTCAGGGACCGGCCCATTCCGACGACTCGGATAGCGATAAAGAGCGCTCAAGTGATAGTCGGGAGGATTCAAAGCGAATGATTTCTCGCTTACTTGACTGAATAACTCTCAATCTAGACTTCAGATCAAGGGTTAGAGATAAACCTAGAATCTACCGATATGACGTGTTTCAGAAGTATCGTCGTGTTGTTTCATGATCTTCCATCGTGAAATTCTACAGGGTGACGATTGGGCGACGCAGAACGCCATGCGATGACGCATCGGGCACGTCGTGAGCGGGGTGGAGGTCCGCCCCCGGCACGAACAACCGTGACGATTCCACCGATTCAACGTCGGCAGGTTCAATATCGGCAGGTTCAATATCGGCTTGTTCGGCATCGGAGAGATGAGAGCTCCCTTCCGCGACAACCCCAGAACCGGCAACCCCAGAACCGGCGATCCGTGAGCCAGACGCCCTTGAACCGTTACCACCGGACGATGAAATGACGGAGGGGCCATCAACCGGCCACGCCTCGGCCACGCCTACCAACGCCGTAAGCGACGCCCAACCGGCCTCGACGAGACCCTGGTCGCTGTGAGGATCGACGGTCTCCTCGATGAACGTGACGTCCATCTTCAACCCACGGCGACGGCTCTCACCGTCCAGGTCGGTGCCCACCATCGAAGCCTGAATACCGCCCATCGGCGCAAGCCGGCCCCACCGCACGCCTCGCATTTCGTCTCGCACCAGTGCTGGAACGTTCAGGTTGAGAACCGAATGGGCAGGTGCGCGCTCCATCATCTCGAGCACCTCGATGGTGACCCGCGCCGCTGTCTCCCACTGGAACTCGTCCGCCCACTGGGTACTCACGGCCAGACCGGACAATCCGAAGTTCTGCGCCGTCATCACAGCACCCACCGTGCCCGAATGCAGTATCGCCCGACCCGTGTTCATCCCGGCATTCACGCCGGAGATGACCATATCGGGTCGCTCCCCGAAACCTCCGAGAAGCGCGCTGAGAGTGCACATGGCCGGGGTTGCATCGAGCGCCCACGCCTCCACGCCAGGAGCATGGGGCAGATCCACCAAGTGCGCCGCCATGTTGGGATCGGGAGGGAACTGTCCCAATGATGCACCCGTGCCGCTGCGATCGGTAGCCGGGGCGACCACCACCACCTCGTAACGCCCGTCACGGGCTAGCTCGGCGGCCAGGATCTGGATACCGGGACTCTCGAAACCGTCATCATTGGTGACCACAACACGCATGAATCCAGCCTACCGAGTGACCCTACGACGCAATCCCAACACGCAATCCCAACACGCACTTGGACAGACTGGTCCCTACGACCTCAGGCGCTGGCTGGCTCCTGTGTCGTCGTGGACGACGGACTGGTCGTGGTGGTCGTGGCCATGGCCTCCATTGCCTGACGCAACAGATCGTTGGCTGAGCGCACGGCTGCTTGGTAGGCGCCCAGATCACCCGTTGCACGCAGATCCGCTTCGGCCTTGGCCAAGATCTGCTGCGCCTGGGCAATCAACTGCTCCGGCGTACCTTGCTGGCTTGGCTCACCGGTGGTGGTCGATGTGGTTCCACCCGGGGTGGTCGTAGTCGTTGTCGATGCGCCGGTCTGCGCATCTCCCCCACCAACCTGGCCGCCGTCAGCATCGCCGCCCGAATCGCCACCCGAGTCATCGTCCGAGCGCTGTGACTCATAGGTCTCGGGCACCGTGATGGTTGGGAACATGGCCATCAACGCTTCACGCAGCGTCGGACGGATAACCACACGACTTCCAAACACAACGATGACGTTCTTCAATTCGGGCTGGGTTGTCTGCCCCTCCGACGACACATACAGCGGCCGCACGTAAAGGATGGAGTTCTCAATGGGAACCAGCAGCAGGTTCCCGTACTGCACCCGCGATCCCTGCTGGTTCAGCACGGTGATGCGCTGGGCAACCTGTTCATCGGCCTGAATCATGGAGTTCACCACGGCGGGCCCGTCGATGCTCTGGCCGGGCGGCATCTGATAAACGACGAGACGCCCGTAATCCTCCGGATCGCTCTTGGCCACCATGAACGCCGTCAACAACTTCTTCGAGTCGTCGTCGGATATGGGAACGAACGACCGCAACAGCAGGAAGCTGCTGTGGGCCTCGTCCGGCAGGCGCATCATCAGGTAATACGGATCAACCCGGGGTTCAAGTGCCCTGCTCACCTCACCGGTGGCCGATGTGATGGTGGGGGTGGTCGAGTTTGCCGCCGTGGCCACCGCCGTTCCAGGGTCCTGGGCGATCGACCAAGCCGACGTCTTCGAATAGAACTCGTCGGGGTCACCCAGGTGATAGCGGGCCCACATCGACGTCTGGATCCGGAACAGATCTTCCGGATACCTCACGTGGTCTCGCAGTTCGGCGGGCATCTCGTCGTAGCTGGCGAACAACTCGGGGAAGGCCGCCTGATATGCCCGTGCAATGGGGTCTTCGGTGTCGACCACGTAGAGCTTCACTGTCCCGTCATACGCATCCACCACACCCTTCACGGAATTGCGGACGTAGTTGAACGAACCGGACAGACCCGACCCGGCCGGCAGGCCCGAAGAGTCGATGCGCTGGGCGTTGGGGTAGTGGTCAGAGGTCGTGTACGCGTCGACCATGTAGACGATCCGCCCATTGACCACCACGGGGTATGGATCGGCGTCGTAACGCAGGAACGGTGCGGCCGTGGAGATGCGGTCTTTGACATCACGCACATAGAGAATCCGCGAACTGTCAGTTACGAACGACGAGATCAGAGGGTTCCAATCGCCGAAGCGGGCGGCAAACGCGGCCTTGCGCCACCACGAGTCAAGCACCACCCCGCCCTCGCCCTCGTAGGTGGTCTGGGTGTTCTGCCCGCCCTCGCCCGGATAGTCGATCTCTTGGCGCTTGGTGCCGACAATGGCGTATCCATCGAGGTTCTCACCGAAGTAGAGCCGCGGTTGATCGATCTGGAGATCGATGTCGGACGACACCTGAACCGGAATGTCACGCACCATGAACTCGGGGAGGCCCGTAGAAGTGGTGGCATTTGCCGGCGCCAAAGCCATGCCGAAACCGTGGGTGAAGGTGAGGTGACGACCCTCCCAGGACTGTTGGGGAATGTCGGCAATGGCCATGTCACGGTTGCCCATGACCACGGTCGTACGCTCCATGTCGCCTTCTGGCGTCTTGACCATGTAACGATCGACATCGAGTTCGTTGAACCGGTACGGAGCACGGATCGACTGCTGGCGCTGGTAGGTGGGTAACACCACGTTGGGGTCCAGCAACCGGATGTTTCGAACCGTCTGAGGACTCTCCTGAATGGCCTTCGCCGTCGCTTCGGCATCCTCGGTGTACGCGAAGTCCTTCGTCTCCACCTTGTCGAGTCCCATCGCCTCACGCGTGGCTGCAATGTTGTTCTCGATATACGGCCGTTCCTTCACGGACTCGGCTGGAACAACGCTAAATCGCTGGATGAACTCCGGATAGATAGCTCCGGCGACCACCGCCACAAACCCCCACAGACCCACAGCGACTATCGGCAGCACCCACCCACGCCGCCAGATGTTCACGATGAACAATGCGCACGACAAGAGCGAGATCAACAGCAACAGGTAAATGACCGGCAACTGCGCCTTCATGTCCGTATAGGTGGCGCCGTTCACCACTCCCCTGGTGGAGAAGGTGAGCTCGTAACGCTGGAGCCAGTAGCCCACCGCTTTGACCAGCGCGAGGACAGCCAAGAGCACCGAGATATGGCCTTTGACCGCTGGGGTGACCCGCTGCATCGGGACCTGAAACCGAATACCACCGTTCAGGTAATGCGCCCCTACGGTCACGAACAAGATGATCACGAGCGACGCGAAGAGCCAGGTGATCACGGTCGTGTAGAAGGGCAGCCGGAAGACGTAGAACCCGACATCGGTGCCGAAGGTGGCATCGGCCTTTCCGAAATCACCGCCATTGCGGTAGAGGATCCACTGATTCCACATGCTCGACTGCCCCACGCCGGCAATCAGCCCCAGCACCAGCGAAGTGACGGCGCGCATGAGCAACGCCCGCTTGCCAATCAATTGGTGGTAGAGACTCAGTAACTCGTCCTCGGGCCCAATCCGCTGCAACGACGGCGCCAAGCGGTCCGCGATGGCGAGGTTCACGAAGCAGAT
>CAYQFM010000032.1:5547-15727 GCA_964416735.1 uncultured Iamiaceae bacterium
TCACGGCGAACACCACCGTGAAAATGGTCCCTAGGGCGATCTTCGCCCCCAAGACCCCGGTGAAGACACTCCCCAGATCCAGAGCCTCGAACCAGAGGTAATCGGTGTAGAAGCTGGCAATTCCACGCAGCGACGTGACCAACAGGAATATGACCAGTGCAACGCCGATCAGGATCAGTCGGCCACGACCCGACATCTTCTTGCCACCGCGACCCGACCGACGCTTGCGGCCAGGCGGCATATCCGAAGCTGCACGCACACCGTCAGCCTAGGAGATCACCGTGTCAAGAGCCGTTCGGGGGTATCACGGCCGTTCCACCGCCCACGGTGGCCAGCACCCGCAGGGCATCTTCGAGGGTGTCAACCGGTTCCACCCGCATGTTTCCGGCGCTGCGTCGGGCTTCTTCGACCTCGCTCGACGGCACCAAGAAGATTTCGGCACCCGCACGTTTGACAGCAATGGTCTTCTGGGTGACTCCACCGACGGGTCCCACATTCCCGTTCAGGTCAATAGTTCCCGTCGTCGCCACCTTCAGGCCACCGGTGATGGATTGCGGAACAAGCCGATCCATGATGCCCAGAGTGAACGCCAACCCGGCGGATGGACCACCCACGGTGCCCGAGTCGATGGTGACCTCGAACGGGAAGTCGAACGTCAGATCGCGGGTGAAGGACGAAACCCCCAGCAGTGCCTTGTTGACATCGTCGCTGCGATGACCGAGGGTCACCTCGACCACTTGAGCGTCACCTTCACCGCCACGCTGAACCTCGAGTGCGATCGTGTCGCCCGGCTGATGTTCGGCGATGACAGCCACCAGGTCCTCAGCCAGATTCACCTGCTTGTCAGCCGCACGGACCACCACATCTCCCACCGCCAGTTGACCGCTTGCCGCCGATCCTTCTCCGACGGCAGAGACGACGGCACCTGTTCCATGTGCGGGGACTTCATGACCCAGCGCTTCAAGCGCCACAACGGTTGCAACCTGTTTCGAATCAGTCATGTCCCGAATGTTCGCTTGGCGATTTTCGGCCTCGGTTGAATCACCCAGAATCAACTTTTCGTCAACCACGTCGGTGCCGTCGTCGATCCATCCGAAAAAAGCCGTCAAGGCCGTTGCCCGCTTCATCGACACGGTTGCAAAATCGACTTCGCCGGCATTTTCAAACGCTTCCGTACCGTCGACCGAGATGACCTTCTGTGTGTTACGAACGGACCCGGGCGCCAACAGGAAGTAGGGCACACGGATAATTGCCGCAGCGATGACCGTCGACGTTGCAAAAAACAACACGCCAACGCAGAACCCGACAAGGAAGTACCAGCGACGCTTGATCCGCTGCATCCTTGCTCTGAATCCACCGGGCGCAGATGGTTCCGCTACGGCAAACGAAGGCTCCAAGTCAGCGGCATCCGTTCTTGTTCGTGTGCATCTGGTCCCGGCAAATCACGCGGACAGCCTGCCACAGGATGAGTCGGACAATTCAGCAGGTTTTGCGACCGGGCACTCAGCCGACGTATTCGGACGTGCGACCCTCGAAGTCATGGAGTTCACCCTGCTGGACCCATTGGCCAACCGAGGTGTCGTACTTCAGCACGAAGAGCGACTCGATCGGGAACGGATCTGACCCACCAGCGGTCGTGATGGAAATACCGTCACGCAACAGCGGGATCTTTACGCCGTCGAGGCTGTATGCAGCTTCCATGACAGCCTTGCGGTCCAGGGTTCCGGCCTGCTCCATGGTCTTGACCATCATCTCGGCGGCCAGCCAACCAAAGGCCACGTAGCCGTTCTGGAAGTCCTTCTCGACGATGCCGAAGTTGACGGCCTCGGTCTTGAACTCCTTCATGCCGGGGCTGTCATCAAACTGGGGATCGGCCGGATCCTGGAGGTACCCGGTACCAATCACTCCCTCGACCACCTGCGGGTTCTTGCCCGCGTCCGAGGCAATGTTCAAGATGATCTGTGATGTGCAGGTGAGAGACAGGTAGGTGGTCGGCTTCCAGTCGCCCGCGGCCGCACCCGCCTTCAGCGCGCTGGCGCACGGCAAGCCGGTGATGCCGACGAAGAACGTGTCGGCACCCGAGGTGGACAGAGCAGTGACCTGCGGGGTCGGGTCCTGATCGCCCGCGTTGAACGACTCGGTGGCGACGATGGTGATGTCGGTTCCTTCCACCGCCTTCTTCAGTGCGTTCTCATAGCTCTCGCCAAAGTCGTCGTTCTGCTTGAGCAGGCCGATCTTCGCATTTGGCTTCTCAGCCTTCAGATACTCCACAAACGTGGCTGCCTCTGTGGCATATGCGGGAAGCGAGCCGATAATCCACGGGTATTCGGCGGTCTCGCCCCACTTCTCGGAACCGGTGGCAGCAAACATGTTGGGGACACACTGGGAGTCGACCGCGTTGTAGTCATCACGGAACGACAGGTTGTTGGCCGTGCCAACGATGCTGAATGTGGCGAAGACCTTGTCCTTCTGGATCAGCGCATCGACGTTCTCACGGGTCTTGCCGGCGTTGTACTCGTCATCCATCGAGACCAGTTCGATCTTGTGGCCAAGCACCCCGCCCTTGGAGTTCACGTAATCGAAGTAGGCCTTTGAACCTTTGTTGATGGGAGCGAACGCTGTTGCGTAGATGCCCGACAACGGCAGGCTGGTACCTATCTTCACCGTGTCGTCGGTGACGCCCTCGGTGCCGTTGTAGCTCTCGCACTTGGAGGTGTCGATGGACAACGCACCGCCGGACGTCTGCGCCGTGGTGGTGTCTGTCGACTTCTTCGAAGCGTCGTCATCACGCTTCGAACTACAAGCCCCGGCGGCCATCATCGTGACCACCAGCCCGACGGCAAGCATGCGGTTTCCCGTGGCGAACCTCATTGTGACGACCTCCTCAAAGATCGACAGGTCACCCCTGTCGAACATCCCCTGTCAGGCAAGCTAGCCCGCCGGACCGTGATCCCGCTGCCATTTTTGTTTCACCGTCTCCATGATCCGCCGTCCGAGCCCAATGAAACCGCCCGGCGCCACGATCATCAACAGCACCAACATCGCCCCAAAGATCACCGGCGAGAGCTCCGGGCGCTCACGCGGGGTCCACTCGGGAAGGAAGGTCACGAAGAAGGCACCCAGGGGCGGGCCGACAAGCGTGGCACTCCCACCCACCACCACGGCGACGAGCAGCGTGATCGAAAGGTTGATGCCGTATTGCCCAGGGTCGACGAAACCGTCCTTCCAGACCAGGAGTGCTCCGCCGATACCGGCAATCATCGAAGAGAGTCCGAACGTGACCACTCGGTAGAGGGCCAGGTTCACTCCCATCGTCTCGGCGGCTATCTCGTTGTCACGCGAGGCGATGAGAGCCCGCCCCACTCGGCTCTTGACGAGGTTGCGCACGGCCACGAAGACCACGACGAACACCACCAGCACCACGTAGTACTGCCACTGGTCGTTGGCCAACCCCGACCACCCCGGAGCCTTCACCCGCGGCACACGCAACCCCGTCGTACCCCCGGTCACATCCGAGAACCTCTTGATCACCTGCGGGAACATCGTGGCCAGAGCAAGCGTGACCAGTGCCAGATAGGTCCCTTTGATGCGCAGCGTTGGAATACCCAGCGCAACACCGAGCAGAAAGGTGACCACCGCAGATGCCACGAGCGCTGCGAAGTGGGGCCATCCGTGCTTGGCCACCAGAATCGCCGTCACGTATGCGCCGGTTCCAAAGAACGCCCCGTGACCCAAGGAGATGACGCCCGAGTACCCGGTCAGGAGGTTCAGGCCGATCGCCGCCATGCTGAGGCACAGCACCTTGATGAGCAGCTTCACCGTGACCGCATCGAAATATTGCGGAAGCCATACGGCCACTCCCAGAGCCACCAGCCAGACGGCCACTGCAACCACCCGGCTTTGCCACCCGGCACGCATCACACCCGCCTCGTGGTCACGCGTCCGAACAGACCCCGTGGTCTGGCCACCAGCACAACCAAGATGAGCGCAAACGCGGCTGCGATCTTGAGGTCGTTACCGATTGCCGGGATGTAGTGAGCCGCCAACTCGGTGACCAGGCCCACCAGAAGCGCCCCGACAACCGCTCCGCCGGGACTGTCCAGCCCACCCAGAACGGCAGCGGCAAATGCATAGACCAGCGGCCCCAACATCAACGTGGGATCGACTCCGAAATTACCGATGGACACCCCGGCCATTGCACCGACGGCCGCCGAGAGACCCCAGCCAATCATCAACACCAATCCCACCGGAACGCCGGCTAACGCCGAAGAATCCGGGTTGGACGCCACCGAACGCATGGCGAGGCCCATCTTGGTCTTCTGAAAGAGGAGCCACAGCAGGCTGACCTCGACACAAAGCAAACCCAGAATGCCCAGCACCTGATGATCAATGCTCACGCCACCGATACGCAGCGACCCCGCACCAAACAGAAGAGGGAACGGCTTCGCATCAAGACCCCAGATCCATGTCGCCAACGAACCCAAGGCCAGGAACAACCCAATTGTGACCATGACCATCGGAAGCGGGTCATCACCTATCGCACCGACTGGCCTGATGAGAATGCGCTCGATCAACGCGCCCGCCACGAACGAGACGGCAACGCCCAGTCCGACCGCCAGCCACAACGGTATGCCTGCGTCCCAGAACGCCCAGACAATGTATGTGGAGAACATCGCCATCTGGCCCTGAGCAAAATTGAGTACCCCCGTGGAGCGGTAGATGATCACGATCGCAACGGCCAGCATGGCGTACACGGCACCGCGTCCGAGGCCGAAGATCGTGAACTGAAGGAACTCACTCAACGGCGTGCACCCCCGCAAACTCCGTCATGTCGCGTCACACCCCCAGGTACGCCTTGCGGACGGACTCATCACCACGCAGGTCAGCGGCAGCACCTTCCATCATCATCTCGCCCACTGAGAGCACGTATGCACGTGAACCCAGGTCCAGCGCCAGATTGGCGTTCTGCTCCACCACAAGCATCGCTGTCGAGTGCTGCCGGTTGATCGCAGCCAGGCTCTCGAACAGTTCGCTTGTCACCAGTGGCGCCAAACCCAGTGACGGTTCGTCGAGCAACAACAGCCTGGGTCGTGCCATCAGCGCACGGGCAATGGCGAGCATCTGTTGCTCACCACCGCTCATGGAACCCGCCTTCTGTCCCTTTCGCTCCGCCAGGCGCGGAAACACCTCGTACCAGTGATCCAGGTCCGCGGCCACCTCACGATCGTGGCGGGTGAAGGCACCGATGCGCAGGTTCTCGTCCACGGTCAACTCGGTGATGGTGCCGCGCCCCTGCGGGACATGACTCACGCCCATCTTCACTATCTTCTCGGGCCTGCGCCCCAGCAGGTCGTGTCCGTCGAAGCGCACACTTCCACGACCGTCGATCACCGCCGACAGGGCCCGCAGCAGCGTGGTCTTGCCAGCGCCATTCGCCCCCAGCACCACCACGATCTCGCCATCATCCACGTGCAGATTCAGACCACGCAGCACCGCTACCTGGCCGTAGCCCGCCTCCAGACCAGCCACCTCGAGCAGCAGATTCACACCAGACCCGGCACTCACGCCACACCCCCACCCAGATACGCCTCCACCACCGCAGGATCTTCCTGCACCTCTGCTGGGGTGCCCTCGGCGATCTTGCGGCCGAAGTCGACCACGACCACCTTTTCGGAGATCTCCATGACCATCCCCATGTGGTGTTCCACCAGCAATATCGTGAGGTCCATCTCGTCACGAAGTTCGCGCAGCAGAGCTGCCAGCTCGTCAACCTCGGCGTGGGTCAACCCGGTAGCAGGTTCGTCAAGCATCAACAGGCGCGGTTCGGCTACGAGCGCACGGGCAAGCTCGATGCGCTTGAGTGTTCCGTAAGGAAGCCCCTTGCATGATCGGCTGGCCAGCGAGACCAGACCCAGTCGCTCGAGAATCTCCATCGCTTGCGCCCGCGTGCGCTTCGAATCCGAGACCACATGCGGAAGTCGCAGCATCGACGAGACAAAGCCGCCCCGGGCGCGTGCATGGGCCCCAACCATCACGTTGTCGAGCACGCTCAGGCCGTCCACCAGCGCCAGATTCTGAAATGTTCGTGTGATGCCTAGCGACGCAATTGCATGTGCAGGCTTCGTCTCCAGATCCTTACCGTCAAAACACACGCAGCCATCGCTCGGCTCATAGAGCCTGCTCACCACGTTGAACAGTGTGGTCTTACCGGCACCATTGGGACCGATGAGGGCGCAGATCTGACCGGGTTCAACCGCAAAGCTCAACCCGGCCAAGGCAGTCAATCCGTCGAAACGGACACTGACCTCCATGACGTCGAGCAGGCCCATCGCGTCAATCCCCCGGATCGGAAATACCAGCCGGACATTGCCACCCGGACTGTCCTACTCAGGCCCTCGCATCCATGAACATCACCTTGAGATCATCAAAAGACTCGATGCAGTGACCTGCCCCCAACACAACGCACTCTAGGGGAGCCTCCACCAGATGCACCGGGATATCGGTCTCCTCCTCGACGCGAAGATCGAGTCCGCGCAACATGCCACCGCCACCCACCAGGTGGATGCCCTGCATGATCAGGTCCTGGGCCAGCTCGGGTGGAGCGTGACTCAAGCACGAAATGACCGTATCTACCATCGCCGAGACGGGCTCCTCGATGGCCTCGCGCACTTCCTCGGCCGTGAGGATCACCGTCTTCGGAAGACCGCTCATCAGCTCACGGCCACGAACTTCGGCTGCAAACTCGTTCTCGGTGGGCCAAGCCGACCCGATGGTGACCTTGATCTCCTCGGCTGTGCGCTCGCCAATGGCAATCCCGTAGTTGCGCCGGATATACGTCTGAATGGTGGCATCCAGATCGAACGAGCCCACACGGACCGCCTCAATAGCGACGATGCCACCCAGCGAGATGAGGGCCACCTCCGAGGTACCGCCACCGATGTCGATGACCATGTTGCCCAGCGGCTCGTTGATGGGCAGGCCCGCACCGATTGCCGCCGCCATGGGCTGCTCTATGAGATGAGCCTCGGACGCACCCGCCCGCTTGGACGCCTCGATGACCGCCCTGCGTTCGACCGCCGTGATTGCCGAGGGCACGCAGATGACCACTCGGGGTCGGTTCCACCGATTCACACCAACGCGTTCGAGCAGCAGACGGATCATGCGCTGGGTGATCTCGAAGTCGGTGATTGCACCTTTACGCAGGGGTCGGACCGCGACGATGTAACTGGGCGTCCGCCCGATCATCTGCCAAGCCTCGTGCCCCATGGCGAGTACGTCCTGGGTGCGGCTGTTGAGCGCGATCACCGACGGCTCGTTGAGCACGATCCCTTCGCCACGGGCGTAGACGAGGGTGTTGGCTGTGCCGAGATCGATTGCTAGGTCCCGAGCCAGGTCAATTCCTTCCCGAGGGGGTCTGTCTGACGCGAGTCGACAGCCGACGACGTGGATTGTCGGGAAGATCCCGTCTGGCCCCCAGCGCATTCATCTCACGCTGGAAGTCATCGATGCTCGACTCAAAGGTCTTCGTCTTGCGGGTCTGGTACCACAACAGAAGCGAGCCGACAATGCTCAGCACAACCGCAATGAGGAGAAAGGCCGCGTTCCCCATCAGATGTGTTCCAGTTCGTCCACGTCAACAAGCGGGTGAGAACACTTTGACCAACTGCGCTCGCCGTCGATGTGATGACATTTCCAAATGGGAACGGTCGCCTTGAGTGCATCGATCCCAAAGCTGGCAGCGGCAAACGCCTCGGGGCGGTGCGCTGTGGACACGACGACTATCACGGCGGGTTCGGTCAACTCGACCATCCCGACCCGATGGATCATCGCCAAACGCCCAACCGCTGGCCAACGACTGCGAATCTCGGCGGCGAGTTCGACGAGTCGGTGCGCGGCCTGCTCTGCGTAAACCTCGTATTCGAGACGCTCCACACCATCGTGTTCTTCGTCGTGGTCGCGGACGGTCCCGCTGAACGAAACGACAGCACCGCACCGAGGAAGCACCGCCCATTCCAGCACGTCGGCGATCGGGAGAGGTTCGCTGGTGATGCCGAGCCAGTCATCACTGCCCGGTGGCGCAGATAGAAGTGCCACGGCTATCTATCGTAGTTAGCCGACGGGGCGCGCCAAACCCGATGTCATTGCTATGTATCCTCACCCCGGTGACGTCTGAGTTGGACCCGGAAGACAATGAGGAATTCGGGCGACCCCCCGCACCAGAGGACCGGCTCTGGCGCCACCCGTCAGAGATGGCACCACAGGCCACAACTTCGAATTCGGGCCCCGTCACGTTCGTGTCTCGGAGCCACCTCGGCAGACCCAACTGGGTGGTCGGAATCCTTTCTTCGTTCATGGGAGCCGCTGTTACCTTGGGGGTGCTCGCCGCGCTCGGAACCTTCGAAGACAGGCCAGCGAACACGGTTGTCGAACAGGTCCAGAGGACCCTTCCGAAGCAGCCCGACACGTCGGAATTGGCCATCGCACAACAGGTGATACCGGCGGTGGTCCGCGTTGAAGCCGCGGGAAGCGGAGCAGCCACAGGCGGCTCAGCGGTGGTCGTCCGCACCGATGGCCACATGATCACGACCGCCGATGCCGTGGACGGTGCCGACACGATCACCGTCACCTTCAGCGACGGTCAGACGAGTCCCGCCCACCTCGTGGGCGTCGATCGATCGACTGACGTTGCTGTCATCAAAGCCGACCGGACCGACGTTCCCAGTGCGGTAATCGGACAGGCGGACGATCTCCAGCTCGGAGAGCCGACCATCGCCATTGCATGCACCTCCAAGAACCCTGAGGCACCACTCATCAGTGTCGGCCTGGTGAACGGAATCAGCGAGCACATCGTCAGCAGCACCTCTCCCCTCTACGGAGTGATCCGCACCAATCTGACCCTCGACGACAAGGCGTCGAGCGCCGGTGCCGTTCTCATCGACAGTTCCGGATCGGTGATCGGCGTCATCACGTCCAGGGGGGAGGATCAGCACCGGGACATTCCAACGGAATTCGCAATACCGATGAATCTGGCCAAGTCCATCGCCGACGAGTTGATTGCCACGGGGCATGTGACCCGACCCTGGCTGGGCGTGGAGGGCACCGACCTGACCCCCCAGGAACACGATCGCCTGGGACGCGGTGGAGCGAAGGTAACCGTGGTCAGCGACGGTGGGCCGGCCAACAGCGCCGGCATCCGGGCGGGCGACGTGATCGTTTCGGTTGACGGTAAGGCGATCAACTCGATGGCCGATCTGGTGGTGCTGCTGCGTTCACACAAACCGGCCGATGTGGTTGCTCTCGGCTTTGTGAGCAACGGGGAGGCGCAGGTGGGAATGGCAACACTGGTCGACCGCGAAGCTACAACCGGTTCGACGTCACCCTGATCGGCGCCTTCCGTACCACCGGAATGTGAGGACAGCAGCGGTCACCACGGAGAAGACGCCCAGGGCCATTGCAGCCAGCGAGAGTTCCTGACGTCGCCGCACTCCCATAGCGGCCAGGCGACCCTGCGGAACCACATCCACATACGCCTCTTCATTGGTGTGTCCTGGCCGCCAACCCGCCGCTTTCAGTCGGCCATTCGAAACCACCCACGGATACTTCAGATACGGGTCCAGGCCTTCGGGTACCGGTGACAGGCCGAACCATGATCGAGCCCGACCAATGACACCGAAGACCCGATCGGGCAATGGAAGGTGCGGGATCTTCCCGTCAAGATCCCTGCGTGCATCAGTGGCGAGCCATCCATCGGGCGCCACGTTGAATGGACCGTCCAGCCGTTCCTTACGTGCAGTGTCTACCGCTTCAACCAGGTCGTCAACGTGCAGGAACTGACGCGGTGATTCCGACGGATTGATGAGAGACCCCACGCGGCCCCACGGCGAGCGTGTGATCCAGCGGGACTTATCGGGATCCAGCACCACGACCGGCCTCAGCACAGCGATACGCGCCTGTGGATCCTGTTGACGCCACACCGCCAATTGCCGCTCCACCTCGGCTTTGGTGACTGCGTAGGCAAGTTCCGGAACCGGCCGAAGGGGCGCATCTTCAGTGAGGGGCACGGGGCTGTCCTCCCATGCGCCATACGCCATAGCGCTCGACACGTAAACAATTCGGTGGATTCCCGCATTGCGCGCCGTTTCGATGAGGTGCCGCGTCGTTTCCGGGTCGAAGGCCGATC
>CAYQFM010000033.1:0-15601 GCA_964416735.1 uncultured Iamiaceae bacterium
CCGTGGGTGCGCCACAACCTCGCATGGGTTCATGCCCGGGTGGAGATCCTGCGACTTCTCAATTGGCAGGTTGCGTGGGGTGCTGAACGAGGTGACTCGTTGGATCCCGCCAAGGCGTCGACCATCAAGGTGTTCGGCACCGAGTTCTACATGGAAGGCCTCGGCAAGCTGTTGGAGGTGTTGGGCGCACAGGCGATGGTGCGTGACGGCTCGCCCGGAGCCGTGGTGAGTGACCGCCTCGGCCACTATCTGCGTGGTCTGCATGTCTTGACCTTCGGTGGCGGGACCAACGAGTTGCAGCGTGACCTGATCGCCCTGTTCGGCCTCGGCCTTCCGCCGTCGCCTAGGTGATGATGGCTGACCCCCGGACAATCTTTGGAGGGATGTAACCGTGGATTTTGCTCTGAGCGAGGAGCAGCAGGCTGTCGTCGACCTGTCGCGCCAGATCCTTTCGGATCGATGCACACAGGAACGACTGCGAGAAGTCGGTGCCACCGCCCACGGGATCGACCATGATCTCTGGGCGGAACTCGTCAAGGCCGATCTGGTGAGCTTGACGCTCCCGACCGAGGTTGGGGGAGGGGGGTACGGCTTCTTGGAAGCCTGTCTTCTCCTGGTGGAGCAGGGTAGGAGTGTCGCACCCGTGCCCATGATGGCAACCCTTGTGATGGGTGCAATGCCTATTGCAGTGTTTGGCACTGACGAGCAGAAGCAGCGATGGCTGCCCGGCGTCATCGGGGGTCGCACTCTGTTGACGGCGGCTTTGTCCGAGCGCGCATCGGCAGATCCACGCACACCCGGACTGCGCGCGGAGCGTACCGATGGTGGGTGGGTTCTCTCGGGCGTGAAGACGATGGTCCCCGTGGCTCAGTCGGCGGATGCGATTGTCGTGCCAGCCACCGCCGATGATGGAAAGACAGTGGTCTTCATCGTGGAGAGGGAGGTCGACGGGCTGACCATCGTGGCCCAGGACACGTTCAGTAACGAGCCGGCATTTGAACTCACCTTCGATGCGGTGCGTGTTGAGGTATCGGCCGAGCTCGGTGGCCCACAGGCAGATGGCCAGGAGCAACTGGACTGGATTGTCGATCGTGCAACCGTGGCTCTGTGTGCCATTTCCAGTGGAGTTGCCGATGCCGCAATGCGGCTGACCTCGTCGTACGCAACGGAACGTCACCAGTTCGACCGGCCGATCGGCAGCTTTCAAGCGGTGGGCCACCGACTGGCTGACTGCTTCATCGATAACGAAGCGATCCGTCTGTCAATGCTCTACGCGGCGAGCCTGCTCGATGACGGGCAACCGGCAAGTGAGGCCGTCTCGGTTGCGAAGTACTGGGCGTCGCATGGGGGACGTCGCATCGGTCACGCCGCGCTGCACATTCACGGCGGCATCAGTATCGATCTCGATTACCCGGTGCACCGGTACTTCTTGTGGGCCAAACAACTAGAGAACACCCTTGGTGCAGCGGGTCCGCAACTGTCGCGTCTAGGTGACCTGTTGGCCGGATGACACGGTCAGGTCAGATCGAGCGTTCGGAGTGACCGATAGGCGGTATTCACCTCGCGCATGCGTTTGTCGTGGAACGCTTGTGTGGCCTCATCGGCCTGGAGGTACTGGTCGGGGTGATGCGCCTTTACCAGCTGCTTGTATGCGCTGGTGATGTCAACGGTGGTGGCACCGGTTTGAAGGCCGAGCGTCTTAAGGAGATTGTGGACCACGAGTGGATCCGGGCGATTCACCACTTCCTCTTGAGCGACGCGCTCGCTCTCCGTGAACACAGTTTCGGTGTTCCAGTAGGTCGCCGGCTCTTCGGTGGGTTCGCCGGCGATCATCTCCTGATTGCGGGTTCGCTTGGATCGCATCCGGTCCGCCCACGCCGAATACTGGTCGGTCTGTTCAGGAGCTGGTTCAGAAAGGCCAACCCAACTGTTGATGATGACGGGCTGATCGTCATCCGGCTCGGACGAAACCGCCACCCGCCCGCCGTCGTCATCAATTCTGCGTATGCGTTTATAGATCGACATTCACCCGCGCTCCCAAGGACGATCCAACTGCCTGCTTGAATAGTAGTCCAAATGACCTAGTCCGTGGATTGAAAACCTCACGGTGATCAACCGGTAACGTCCCGTATCGGGTTACCTGGTGTGACAGGGTGTGTAATTGCGTTCCGCAGCGCCATCGTAGAGTTGGCGGGGACGGGCGATGCGTTCGTCCCGCTCGAGCAGTTCAAGCCAGTGTGCCAACCACCCCGCGGTGCGAGGAATGGCGAAAAGGACGGTGAACATCTCGATGGGGAAGCCCATCGCCTGGTAGATGAGGCCCGAATAGAAGTCGACATTGGGGTAGAGCTTGCGACTCGTGAAGTACTCGTCGCTGAGCGCCACCTCTTCGAGTGTCAGTGCAATATCGAGCAGGGGATTCTTGCCGGTCACCTCGAAGACCGAATCGGCGGTCTGCTTGATGATGCGTGCCCGCGGGTCGTAGTTCTTGTAGACGCGGTGGCCGAACCCCTGGAGACGACCGTGACCTTGCTTCACCACTTCGATGAACGGTTCGACGTTGTCGATGGAACCGATGTGGGTGAGCATCTTTATGACTGCTTCGTTGGCACCGCCGTGGCGAGGCCCATAGAGAGCGGCGGTTGCCGCCGCGGTGGCGCTGTAGGGGTCAGCGTGGGAGCTCCCGACCACCCGCATGGCCGTTGTGCCGCAGTTTTGCTCGTGATCGGCATGCAGGATGAAGAGGACCTCCAGAGCCCGTGAGAGAACGGGATCCGGTTCGTAGTGAGGCTCGGCAACCTTCCACATCATCGACAGGAAGTTGGAGCAGAAGTTGAGGCTGTTGTCGGGGTAGACAAACGGCATTCCGACACTGTGGCGATATGCGCCGGCCGCAATTGTCGGCATCTTGGCGATCAGTCGGATGATCTGCTTGTGGCGGCTCTCGGGGTCCTCGATGTCCTTGGCTTCCGGATAGAAGGTGGACAGAGCGGCAAGGGTGGAGACAAGCATTCCCATGGGATGCGCGTTGTGATGAAACCCTTCCATGAAACGCTTGCGAACGTTCTCGTGGATGAATGTGTGGTAGGTGATCTCGTGACACCACGCGTCGTACTCGTCGGCAGTGGGCAACTCACCGTGGATCAGAAGGTATGCCACCTCCAGGTAGGTGGACTGCTCGGCTAGTTGTTCAATCGGGTATCCGCGATAGCGCAGGATGCCAGCCTCGCCGTCGAGTTCGGTTATCGAACTGCGTGCCACGGCGGTGGTCGAGAACGCCGGATCATAGAACCAGATGCCCGGTAGGAGGTTCCGCCATTCTTCAGCATCGACACCCCCGTCGGCGATCGGGATCTCTACCGACTTGCCGGTGCGGTTGTCTGTGATCGTGACGGTGTCTGCCACTTCGACTCCAACGGACTCGTGTTCAATACGTACCCGCTGAGTCTACGGCGGAGGTGGCTGAGCCCTGAAAAGCGTGGTCAGGAAGGCAAGGAGAACGTGGGATGTATACCAGGCTGTGATGGGCCTTCGCTCAGGATCACGTCGTGCACCGCTTCGCGCACCGCCTTGGCCGGAATGGAGAGAAGCCCGCGCTTCCGTGTGGCCAGACCCACCGAGCGGCCCGGTAGCCCTTCGACCGGGATGCGCATCCAATTTCCACCGATCCATCCGGGTGCCGCGCTTGCGGGAAGAATGGCAGCCCCGAACCCTTGAAATGCCAGTGAGGCCAGCAACCGCATTCCGTCGATCTCTGCACGCGCGTGCAGATGCACTCCTTCTTGTGCACATTGCTCGTCGAGCAGGTCCCGGAAGGCGGTTCCGGTGGGCTCCAGGAGGAGCGGTTCACCATCGAGGTCGCTGAGTTGAAGGCTCTTGCGCCCGTAGAGGTGGTGGCCCCCGGGCGCTACGAGGACACGATCCTCGTTGAAGAGGGCGTCGACCCTGACATCGGGGTCATCGAGCGGAAGACCCACGATTGCCTGGTCGAGCAATCCGCTGTGCAGTTGCAGAAGGAGTGATGAAGTCGTGGCATCCACCACGATCATCCTGACCTTCGGGTGACGCCTGGACATGGTGTCGACCAGGAACGGCACCAACCATCGCGCGGCGGTTCCGATGATGCCGAGTTTGGTCACGCCTGCAACTTCGTCGTTCAGTGAAGAGATGTCCGAGGTCAGGGCGGTGATTTCAGCGCTGATGCGCCGTGCCCTCGACGCCACCAACTGACCTTCTTCTGTCAGTGCGCCTGTCGAACGGTCCACCAGTGTTGCATCCAACTCGCGTTCCAGATGGGCGACGTGGGTGGAGATGTTTGACTGGACGGTGTGCAGTGCCCGGGCAGCCGCAGAAAATGACCCGGTGTCGGCAACTGCAAGGAGTGCGTTGAACTGTTTCAGGTCCATCACTTGTAATGATGCCACATATCGGGAAGAACTGTTGGATAGATCATGTGCAAACGATCACAATGTCTGGTAACGTAAATGACACATACGCCGAGGGAGCGTGTTCCGATCCCCCCATCGGGGCCCCCTTGAGCAGGTTTTGAGTCGACGCCCCCCCAAGTTGGCTTGAAACCGGTTGCGGAGCCGGCCCGATATCCAAAGGGCTGGCTCTGTTGTTTCTGCCTTACGAGGCTTGGGCTTATGAGGCTTGACGCTGGCGAATGATGTTCAGGGCGCTGCCCGCTTTGAACCACGAAATCTGCTCGTCGTTCATCGTGTGGTTGCAGGTGAAGTCGACAACGGTGCCGTCTGCCTTCTCGACGCGGCACTTCACGGGTGTGTCGGGTGCCAGTGACGCAAGATCGAGAACGGAAATGCGATCGTCCTCGCCGATCTGGTCATAGATCGCCGGGTCCGTGAAGGTCAGCGGAAGGACACCCTGCTTCTTCAGGTTGGTCTCGTGAATGCGGGCGAACGACCGTGTAATAACCACCTTGGCTCCCCGGTAGCGAGGTTCCATGGCGGCATGCTCCCGTGAAGACCCTTCGCCGTAGTTCTCGTCTCCAACGGCTACCCAGGCGACGCCCTCCTGGTGATAGTGCTTGGCGATGTCGGGGAAGCTCTTGTATTCGCCGTCGAGTTGATCCTTGCCAATTCCCGCCTCACCTGTGAAGGCGTTCACGGCACCGAGGAACAGGTTTCCGCTGATGTTCTCCAGGTGTCCTCTGAATCGCAGCCAGGGCCCCGCGGCTGAAATGTGGTCCGTCGTGCACTTGCCCTTGGCCTTGACCAGGACCGGCAGGCCGACAAAGTCGTTGCCATCCCATGCCGGGAAGTCGGGAAGCGCTTGAAGTCTGTCGCTGAGTGCGCCAATTTCCACCTCGACCCCGCGGCCGTCGGCCGGAGGGGAGACAAAACCGCTCTCGCCGGATTCAAATCCGTTTGCCGGCAGCTCGGTTCCCGGGCCGACGGTGAGACGGACCTGTTCGCCGGAGTCGCTCGTAATTGCATCTGCCCTGGGATCGAAGTCGACCCGTCCTGCCAGCGCCAGAGCGACAACGGTCTCGGGGGATGTCACGAATGCGAGAGTGGATGCAAAGCCGTCGTTGCGCTTCGGGAAATTGCGGTTGTAAGAGGTGACTATGACGTTCGGGTCACCCTCCTTCACGTCGCTTCGTGCCCACTGGCCGATGCAGGGGCCGCATGCGTTTGCGAGCACCGTCGCGCCGATGGCCTCCAGGTCGGCCAGAAGGCCATCTCGCTCGATGGTGGCGTGCACGCGTTCGGATCCCGGTGTGACCATGAGTGGTGTCCTGGCCACCAGGCCGTGGGCCTTTGCCTCTCGGGCGATCGCAGCGGCACGGCTGATGTCTTCGTAGCTCGAGTTCGTGCATGAACCGATCAGCGCCGAGCTGATCTGCGTGGGCCATCCTTCGGCGGCGGCTTCGGCGCCGAGCTGGCTGACCGGTCGGGCACGGTCGGGGGTGTGGGGTCCGTTGATGAGCGGTTCGAGTTCGGACAGGTCTATTTCGATAACGCGGTCGAAGAACCGACCCGGATCAGCGAGGACTTCCGGGTCTGCCCGCAGATCGTCGGCAACCGTCTCGGCGGCCTCGACCGTAGAACCCCGCCCGGTCGAGGTCAGGTATCGGGCCATTGCGTCGTCGTACGGGAAGATCGAGGTGGTGGCTCCGATTTCTGCGCCCATGTTGCAGATGGTTGCCTTGCCGGTGGCACTGATCGACTGGGCACCGGGGCCGAAGTACTCGACGATGGCGCCGGTACCGCCTTTGACGGTCAGTATCTCTGCCACCTTCAGGATGATGTCCTTGGGAGCCGCCCATCCGTCGAGCTCACCGGTCAGGTGTACGCCGATCAGGTTCGGCCAACGAACGTTGAAGGGAAATCCGGTCATCACATCCACCGCATCCGCACCGCCCACGCCGATGGCGACCATTCCAAGGCCGCCGGCGTTCGGTGTGTGGCTGTCGGTACCGATCATCATCCCGCCTGGGAATGCGTACTGTTCCAGTACCACCTGGTGGATGATTCCCGAACCGGGTTTCCAGAACCCGAGTCCGTAGCGCGCCGACGCGGTTTCGAGAAAGTCGTAGACCTCGCTATTGGTCTTCAGTGCCACGGCCAGGTCGGCCTTGCCTTCGTCCCGGGCCTGAATGAGATGGTCGCAGTGGACAGTGGACGGAACCGCAACACGGTCTAGACCGGCCGTCATGAACTGCAGTAGTGCCATCTGGGCGGTGGCGTCCTGCATTGCAACACGGTCCGGATCAAGGTCTGTATACGAGCGACCGCGCTCCATGCCGGCGCCTTCGGGATAGCGGAGGTGGTTGGCGAGCACTTTTTCCGTGAAGGTCAGGGGCCGCCCCATGCGCTCTCTGATGATCTTCACGCGCTCGGGGAGGCGACCGTAGACGCCTTCGATCAATTCGATTGGTGTATTGGCGGCTACGTCCATTGCAGCGGTCCTTTCCGTCTGGCCTGCCTACCGTGGCGAGGCGGCCCCGATGCGATCTGATCGACCCGAGCCTCAAAGGCTTGAAGTCTCCGCGAACGTAGACAAGTGTAGTACAAGTGCGCCAGACCAGGTACCACAGGATTGCCGACGAACTCCGAGTCCGCCTCGAGGCGGGGGAGTACGGTGCCTCACGCCTGTTACCGAGCGAGTCGGAACTGTCCAAGGAGTTCGATGCATCCCGGGTCACGGTGCGTCGCGCACTCGAGGTGCTCCGTGACGAGGGTTTCGTCGACTCTCGGCAGGGCTTCGGTTGGTTTGTTGCCGCCGATCCGGTACGGCAGTCGTTGGGGCACCTTGGAACGATCGAGGCCCAATTGGCGGACGAGGGAATCGAGTCCGAGAGACAGATCCTCGACTTCAGGTTCCTCAAACCCCCGGCCAGGGTCCGCAAGGCGCTGGGCACTGGAAATGTGTTGAGGGTTCGACGCCTGAATCTGGCCGACGGGGAGCCGTTCGCTGTCGTGACCGTTTGGTGTCCAGAAACCTACGGTGCCGAGTTGTCGCGGGCGGACGTGGAGCGCCTCCCATTCTATGAACTGATGGATGTGCGTCTCGGAGGTGCCACCCAATCGATCGGGGCTTCGGCTGCAACCGCGTCCGAGGCCGATCTACTCGGGATTCCGCCGGGTTCGCCGGTCTTGCGGTGTGAGCGGATCACCAGGTCAGTGGACGGCAAGCCGGTGCTGGTCAGTGAGCACGTCTTCTCCGGCCATCTGACCCAGTTCGTGATCGATCTGCCCCATGTCGAGACATCGATTGCGCCTTCGGGAATCCGCTTGGTCGAGTGATGTCACCCAGCGGTCGAGGTCGTGGTGGAGACCAGGTTGTCGATGAAGTCCGGGTTGTTCACCAGGATGACGATTCCCACGATTGCCAACGCCAAGCCGACGAAGCCAATGACGATTCCCGCCAGTGCGAGGCCCTCACCCTTGAGCGCGCCATTCGATGTCCTGATCTTCTTTCGGGCCTGAAACCCGAGGATGATGGCCACCGGTTCGAGGATGATTCCGCACAGCAGGAGGCCAACCACCGCGCACACCAGCGAGCCGATGGCTGTTCCCTCGGTTCGGGGTGGCCCGTAGTTCTGAAAACCGGGTGCTCCCGGAGGCTGGGCTTGGTCGTATGTCTGCCAGCCGGGAGGCGGTGGCCCTGTCGTGGGATTGCCCCATGGGTCGGTTGCGCCGGAGTCGCTCACCGGCGGGAGCCTAGTCGGCGATGTAGCGTCATACGGCTGGTTCCGCCGGGTGATGCGGACGCGGCTCGGTGAGGTCAGGTGAAGGTTCGATTCGGCATCGTCACAGCGATAATGGCTGTTCTGCTTGCGGCGTCCTCGTGCTCGGGAGGATCGTTCAATCGTGAGCAGGCAATAGCAGATGCCATCCGTGACAGTGGTGATCGGATGACGCGTGAACAGGCCGAGTGCTACGTCGACCGTGTCCGTTCGGAGTTGGGAACAGCGGCGCTTCAACCGGGGGCGACGGTTCCCATGGAGAAGCGCAGTCGGCTGGTGGATATCAGGGTCGACTGCGTGGGTGTTGCGAACCTCGGGACCCAGCCGGTAACCCCTCAGAAGGCGTCGGATACAGAGACGACATTCGTCGAACGGGGCCCCCAACGCTTCGGCGATGACCCCGAGCTCGATGTGTTGTACAACGCCTGCGCCGAAGGTTGGGGAAAGGCATGCGACGACCTCTATGAAGCTGCGCCGATCGACTCGGAGTACGAACGCTTTGCAGCGAGTTGTGGTGGGCGGACCCATGAGGTCCGGTGTTACGACGTCTATCCGTCGCCGGGCAATGTTCTGCCGTCGCAAGCGCAGACCACTACCACCGCCGCGCCTGCTCCGCCCTGATCACATCCCGTGATCACCTGATCTGAAATCCACCTGATCAGAGGGTGACCCTCCGAAACTGATCGATCCGTCGACCAGGGCTTCAATCGATTCGATAGTGCGGTGGAACTCTTCGGTGAGTTCACATTGGGCGCCACAGCCAGCCCAGGTGACCACCGAGAAGGTCATTGCAAACACGCCGAGGCCCACTGCCAACCCGAGCAGCGTGTCGTTTTCGCCTACCCCGGTGTGGGTGGCCACGTGTTGAATGACCGAGTCTCGGATGGCGGAGAACGACTGCCAGGCAACCCACGCCACCTCCACCTCGTTGTCCATCAGGACGGTAACGCGCCTGCGTTCCAGATCCGGGTCATGTTCAGCTGATCCTGCCGCCTCGATGAATGTGTCGAGGATGTCCGCGACGGTCATCGGGAGTGGCCTGGGGGCCAGAGCTATGAGCAACTGCCGTTCGAAGTCGGCCGGGTCCGCAATGAGGGCGGCTTCCTTGGAGGGGAAATAGCGAAAGAAGGTGCGGCGTGACACGTTGGCGCGCGTCGTGATGTCATCGATGGTTGTGGCTGCCACGCCACGCTCCTCGAAGAGTTCGAGGGCGGCGTTGGCCAGCGAGGCCCGGGTGGTCAGCTTCTTGCGATCTCGCAGCCCGAGGTCATCATCACCGATGGCATGGGTTGGCACAGTTGATTTCCTCCAGTGACACGCCCTGAGGCAAGTGTCACCATTGCCTTTTGGCATTAGTGTCGTTATACCGTCTCGGTAGGTGTTTCGAAACCAGGAGGTCCGATGGCACAATTTCTATACCGTCTTGGTCGTTGGTCGGTGGCAAGGCGAAAATTGGTCCTCGCCATGTGGGGAGCTCTTCTTGTAGCGGGCGTCGTTGGTGCCGCAACGCTTGCCGGTGAGACCAGCGACGCTTTTACGCTTCCCGGAACCGAGTCTCAAGACGCAATTGACCACCTC
This sequence comes from uncultured Iamiaceae bacterium, assembly GCA_964416735.1. Taxonomy (GTDB): domain Bacteria; phylum Actinomycetota; class Acidimicrobiia; order Acidimicrobiales; family Acidimicrobilacustridaceae; genus CAYQFM01. The sequence goes on from CAYQFM010000033.1 coordinate 9,791, forward strand.
GCCAAGGAAATGCCCGGAGCCGGCGGGGGATCGGCCACCGTGGTGTTCCAGGCGTCTGAAGGCACAGATCTCATGGCGCCCGATGCAATAGCGGCCATTGCCGAAACTGTCGAACGGTTGAAGACGGCTCCGCAGGTTGCCCACGTGACCGATCCGTTCGAGGCGGGTTCGATCTCCGAAGATTCGACCATAGGCTTTTCAAGCGTTGCGTATCTGCTTCCGGCGGTAGAACTCGAAGAAGATGCGAAGCTCGCTCTCGAACAGGCTCCGGAAGTGGCGCGTCAGGCTGGACTCACCGTCGAGATCGGCGGTGACGTGCTTGCAGAGACACCCGAGCAGGGCAGCGCCGAGCTCATTGGTCTGGCCGCGGCGATAATCGTGTTGCTGTTCACATTCGGATCCCTGATCGCTGCGGGTTTGCCGATCCTCACGGCCCTGATCGGGGTGGGCCTGGGGATGACCGGCATCACCATTGCCACGGGCTTCACGGATATGAGCTCCACTGCTCCGACCCTTGCGGTAATGCTGGGTCTGGCGGTTGGAATTGACTACGCCCTCTTCATAGTCACCAGGTATCGCCAACTCGTGGCGACCGGTCTCGATGCCGAAGAGTCTGTGGCTCGTGCGGTGGCAACAGCGGGAAGCGCGGTGGTGTTCGCCGGAGCCACCGTGGTGATAGCTCTGGTGGCTCTTGTGGTGGTGGGAATTCCCTTCTTGACGGTGATGGGTGCTGCTGCCGCGGGAACCGTGGCGATTGCCGTCTTCATCGCCATCACGTTGCTACCGGCGTTTCTGGGATTCACGCAGAATTCCATCGACCGGTTCCGTGTGCCCGGCACACGTGTCCACAGCGGTCTCGGTTCTGACCGGGAAACGATGGGGCTTCGCTGGGGCCGGTTTGTGACCGGGCGTGCCCTGGTGGTTCTGATTGTTGCGCTCTGTGCAGTCGGGGTCTTCGTGTTCCCCGCGGCACGTATCGAAATGGGTCTACCCGACGACGGGTCAAAGTCGACCGCCACCAGTGAGCGACGCGCGTACGACCTGCTGGCGAAGGGGTTTGGCCCGGGCTTCAACGGCCCGCTGATCATTGCGGCGGATCTGACAAACGCTGATGACCCCGAAGTCGGCTTGGTGGTTCTCGAAGAGGCGCTGAAGTTGGACAACGTCGCCGCTGTTGCTCCTGCGGGTGCATCTGAGAGTGGGCAGACCGTCATCTACAGCGTAATCCCGATGTCGGCTCCGTCTGATCCCGCTACCGCCACCCTTGTCGATGACATCAGGGCCGCGGCCAAGGGCGTGCGAGCAGACACCGGAATCGTCGCCAAGGTGACCGGCACCGCCGCGATGAACATCGACATCACCAAGAAGCTGGGTTCGGCGCTGCCCGTGTACGGCCTGGTCGTTGTCGGTCTTGCCTTGGTGCTGCTCACAATCGTGTTCCGCTCCATCCTGGTACCCGTCAAGGCGGCTCTCGGCTTCCTTCTCTCGGTGATCGTTTCATTCGGTGCAACCGTTGCCGTCTTCCAGTGGGGTTGGCTCAAGGATGTGATCGGGCTGTCTCAGCCGGGTCCTATCATCAGCATCCTTCCGATCCTGCTACTCGGAGTTCTCTTCGGTCTCGCGATGGACTACGAGGTCTTCCTGGTGTCGCGGATCCGAGAGGACTACGTGCACAGTGGTGATGCAAGGGCAGGAATTGTCGAAGGTGTGCGCCACAGTTCGCGTGTCATCATGGCTGCTGGGTTGATCATGATCGTCGTCTTCTCGGCCTTCATCCTGAGCCACGACCCCAATATGAAGATGATTGGGTTCGCGTTGGCCGTTGGTGTGTTCGCCGATGCTTTCATCGTGCGCATGACCATTGTTCCGGCGGTGTTGGCGCTCATGGGCGAGACGGCGTGGAAGATCCCGACATGGTTGGACCGACTCATTCCCAACGTCGACATAGAAGGCGCGGGCCTCACGCGTAAGCTCGCCACACCAGAGGCCGAGCCCGCCGTGGCCGTCGAATCGGTCGGCGTCTGAACATAGGACCAACAGACAACAGGGAGCACATGATGATTCTCTTGACGCTTGACACCTCCTCGGCGAGCGAGTCGGCGATTGACGTGGCGGTTGAGCTGGCGAAGCGCTTCGACGTCGATTTACACCTGCTCCTGGTCATCGACGGACCGCTTCGCGCCGCATTTGCCGAAACCGCCCGTGAGCGGGGCGGCGAGGTGGATGACGTTGCGCGGGATTATGTGGAGCGGATGGTCACTCTGGCACGGCGGTTCGACCTGCCCGTGGACGGAGCCTTCCGTCACTCGATCGACGCCGGTTCCGCCATCGTGGAAGCCGCCAACGCGGACGATGTGGACCTGGTCGTCATGGCGACACATGGTCGAACAGGGCTGAGCCGTCTCCTTGCCGGATCGGTGACCGACTACGTGATCCGCCATTCTGTTACGCCGGTGGTTGCCGTGCCGGTGAGGGGGCAAGAGTAGATTCCCACGGGTGGACCCCCGAGCGATTGCGGCGCGACACCGACGATGGGTTGCTGCAATTACCGGATTTCTACTCGTCGTCATTCTGGCGACGTCGTGTAGCGACAAGGGTGATGATGGTCACGCACACCGGGAGACCGGCCCTGCCGCTGATCGGATCGCGGCCGCTTCGGTTGCGTGGGTTCAGCATTCCGAAGACGGCTTGCAGCTACGCATAGTCGCCACTGCCAATCGCTGCCCTCAGGTAGTGCTCAATGAAGTGCCGATGGAACCAGCGGAGCGTGAGCTGACCGACCCGGCATTTCCCGCCGCTTCCTGCACAATTCCGGTAGTGCCCGGCGACTCCGTTGATTTCGGTCAGCGGCATTTTGACGTGGCTGGCTCCACCGAGCGGATCGTGGTCATTGCGGACCCGGCCTGCGACGTGCTCGATTGTGAGCTCGATTCATTTTCCCGGTTGGCCTCAGCCGCTGCGGCAACCGACCCGTCGCTGGTGGTCGTGGCTGGAAACCTGGTTGCCGATTCACAGGTATGTTTCACTCAACCCGGTTGCAGGCCCCCAACAGGTGACCGGTGGGCAACGTGGAAGCTTCGCTTCTTCGATCCGGGCAAGCCACTGCTCGAGGCAGCCCCCATTGTGTTTGCCCGTGGTTCGGTGCACGCATGCGATGGCGACAAGTTCGAGGGCTGGGGCCACCTGGTTTCTCCGGGGTGGTACCCGGCGAGCGTAATGTGCCGGCCAGTCGATCCGAGTGTGCAAGTGGACCTGGACGAACAAGTGAAGTTGACCGCCGTGGATGCGACATCGGTGCCGCCGTCGCTCGAGACACCTTCATGGCTTGTCACGGGGGCGCTTCCCAACGGTGCTGACCTCGATGGCTTCAGGGCCCAGCTGTGGATCCGTCCGGCTGAGTCGCCCTCATACAGTCGTGACCGTGGTGACGGCGTGGCCGAACTGCTGGCAGGTCCGGCCACCGGGCCTCAGGCCAGCTTCTGGTTGATCGAACATGGTGAACAGTGTTGGCAAGGTGAGCGCTACACGGCCGATGGTCCCACAGGTGAGAGGACGGAGTGCCTGCCGCAATGAGAGCGAGAGCTGAAATGCGGGTTTCGACCCCACGGTCGATATTTCTCTGTGGCGTCTTGGTGTCTGCCCTGCTGCTGTCGGGAACGTCACGTGCCGGTGCCCACGGAGAAGACGAGGAGGGCGGGCAGGAACTTGAATCATTTGTGATCCAGTTCTCGGAGAACACGGATCTGACTTCCGCATACACAATCGAGGATCCATACGAGAGGACGGCATTCGTTGTCGAACGCCTCCGCGAGACCGCCAGGGTGAGCCAGGAAGAGACCGTAAAGAGGCTCACCGATGGTGGATACACCTTCGAGTCGTTGTGGATCTGCAACGACATCTGGGTCCATGCTCCACGCTCGGAGATGGACGCGGTGGCAAGAATCCCCGGGGTGTCTCGGATCTTGGTCGAACCCGAGACGCGCAACCCCGGATATGTCGAGAACCCCGTGGAGGATCCGGCGCAGGGTCCGCTCTGGAATATCGAAGCAACCGGTGCGCCCCAGATATGGGCGCAGGGTGCGGATGGCACGGGAATGGTCGTGGCTTCGCTCGACACCGGTGTCGACGTGACCCATCCTGCGCTTGCCGGCAAATGGCGATCTGAGGGCGGTTGGGTGGACACGACCCGAGACGAGCGATGCGATCAGCCTTGCGACGTCAACGGCCATGGCACCCACACGACCGGAACGATGGTGGGTGGTGTGCCGGGCGGCAGCGGAATTGGCGTGGCGCCGGGTGCGAAGTTCATTGCCGCGCGCGTCTGCGACTCAGCGTGCCAACTCTCAGAAGTGGTGCGTGGCATGCAGTGGTTGATTGCACCGACAAATGCGCAAGGCGATCCTGATGCGAGGTTGAGACCCGATGTCATCAACGCCTCGTGGTCACGTGAGAAGCTGGATTCGTCGATCTCGGAGTCACTTTCGGTTTTCGACGCCGCTGGAATAGAGGTTGTCTTTGCTGCTGGCAATGCCGGTCCCGCGTGCGGATCGAACTCGGCGCCCGGTGAGATGTCCGAGGTTTTCGCCGTTGGCAGCGTGGACCGTGCCGGAAAGATCTCGGTGTTCTCGGGCCGGGGACCGACGGCTCACGGCGGTACGAACCCCCAAATATCGGCACCCGGTGATGCAATCGTCTCTACCCGGGCTGGAGGTGGCTACCTGCAATTGAGCGGCACTTCGATGGCGGCGCCTCACGTTACGGGTGCAATTGCACTTCTGTTCAGTGCTCATCCCGATCTGCGGGGGAGCGGACTTGTCGAAGGAATCCTTACACTGTCGGCGATTCCAGTGATCGACAACTCGTGCGGACCGGCCCCCGATGCTGTGCCGAACAACGTCTACGGTGCTGGCCGCATGGATCTCGTGGCCGCTCTGGCGTTGGCCGAACTCGTCGACGGCTGAGAGTTTCAGTCGAGGTCGGGCCAGGTGCGCTTGGGCTTGCGTTTGCCGCGACGTTTATCGTCCAGTGCCCAAGTGCGGCGCCAAGCTCCGGTGGTGGGGCCCTGAAGTGATGGCGTCGTACCGCCGTGTGCGTTTCGTCTAGCAGTCCACCAGTCGGTTGCGTGTTCGTCTGCCAATTGGGCCACCGCGTCTTCGATGCGTTGACCGAGCTTTCGTGAGTCCTCTTCGTCCGCTGGCGTGAGAGGCGTTCCGAACGTCACCGTTGTGGGACGTGGTTTCAGATGCTTGGCACCCTTTGGGAGAACCCTGTCGGTTCCCTCTATGTGGATCGGCACCACCGGCGCTCCGCAGCGCAACGACAAGTAGGCCGCCCCGGCACGGAACGGCTGGCCCCATCCGTCCGGGCTGCGGCCACCCTCGGGGAAGATCAACATCGACCAGCCGTCGTCGATGAGTTCGGCTGCTTGGTCGGCGGAGTTTCGCGTCACCTTCGAGCGTTCGATGGGTATGGCCCCGATGACCAGGGCCGACAGCGCGCTGGTGACCTCGTTGGTAAAGAAGTAGTCGGCCGCGGCACCGATGAACAGGTGGTGGCGCCAGGGTTCGGGAATCACCGAAAGCATCAGCGGGGTGTCGACGTGGCTGTGATGGTTGGCGGTGAAGATGACCGGGCCTTCGAGGTCCGCCAGACGGTCGAGGCCACGCACCGTGGGGGTTGCGAGGATGTCCATGGTCGGGCGCACCAGGGCTTCGACCAGTAGCACCCGCGCCAGACGCGCAGGGTAGGAGCGGGCCCAATCCGTGTCGTAGTCACCACCCAGGCGACTCTTGTGCGGGGCTGGATCCACAC
>CAYQFM010000034.1:0-5877 GCA_964416735.1 uncultured Iamiaceae bacterium
CAGTAGGGACCATGCGCCAACGGCTCGATTCGGGTGTCCACTGCGGACATCAGACACGTCGCTGGAACCCGAAGATGAAACGGTTCATCCACGGTGAACGCAACGGCATTTACATCATCGATCTCGAGATCACCCTTGCCCGCATCGAGAAGTCGTACACCTTCATCCGTGACCTGGTTGCGGACGGTGGAACGGTGATGTTCGTCGGGACCAAGAAGCAGGCGCAGGACCCGGTGCAGTCGTATGCAGAGCGCTGCGGGATGCCATATGTCAACGAGCGTTGGCTTGGTGGAATGCTCACCAACTTCCAGACCATCTCGGGACGTGTCTCGAAGATGAAGGATTACCAGCGCAAGCGTGCCGCCGGAGAGTTCGAGGCGATGCCCAAGAAGGAAGCGCTCATGCTCTCGAGGGAACTCGAGAAGTTGGAGCGAAACCTGACCGGCATCCGCAATATGGAACGAGCACCTGACGCAGTGTTCATCCTCGACACCATCAAAGAGGACATCGCTGTCACCGAGGCGAACAAACTGGGCATTCCAATCGTGGCCGTCGTCGACACCAACTGCGACCCAGACCTGATCCAGTATGTGATTCCCGGCAACGATGATGCCATCCGCTCTACGAGCCTGATGGCTCGAATCATCAGTGATGCCGCCCAAGAGGGCCGTTTCATTGCTTCGCGTCGCGGTGGTTCCGGTGCGGGACCCGTACCGGATCGCAGCGCCGATGAGGAAGCAGCGGTTGCAGTGGCCCAGGCAGACGCAAGGCGCCAGGCAGCGCTTGCCGCCCAGGAGCGTGAAGCGCGCATTGCCAAGGCGCAGGCGGATGCGTCTGATCCGCAGTCCGATGAGGACCAGCAGGAGACCGTTCTGGCATCGCCGGCTGGAGACGAGACCACAGCAGAAGAGACCGCAGTAGACGAGTCAGCGGCCGAACCGGTCGCAGCAACGAATCAGGAGTCCTGAGCAACGATGGCCGATTTCACAGCCAAGGATGTACAGACCCTTCGCCAGGCAACAGGCGCTGGGATGATGGATGCCAAGAAGGCACTCACCGAGACCGGAGGCGACTTCGAAGCTGCTGCTCAGTGGCTCCGGGAAAAGGGTCTGGCCAAGGTCGCAAAGCTGTCCGACCGCGACAATTCCCAGGGCACGGTCTCCGTTGCCGTCGACGGAAATGTGGGTGCGATCGTCGAGTTGAAGAGCGAGACGGATTTTGCAGCGAAGGCAGAAGATTTCGTCTCGCTCGTCGGGGAATTGGCCGACCTGGTAGTCGAATCGGGAACGGATGCCGTTTCGCAACGTGAAGATGTCCTCGATCAGCTCAAGGTCACCAAGAAGGAGAACATCGAGATCGGCCGCGTGGTGCGTTTCGAGGCCGAATCCGGAAACGTGCTCGACTCCTACCTTCACGTTCAGGACGGACGCGGCGTCAACGCCGTGCTGGTCGAACTCGCTGGCGGGACTCCCGAATTGGCACACGACATCGCAGTGCACATCGCCTTCTCGAAGCCTCCCTATCTCACCCGAGACGAAGTGCCGGCGGACGAGATCGAAAAAGAGCGCGATGCGCTTCTCGAGATCACCAAAGCCGAGGGCAAACCAGAGGCAGCTTGGCCCAAGATCATCGAGGGCCGGCTGACGGGCTGGTTCAAGGAGCGTGTCCTGCTGGATCAGGCATTTGTCCGCGACGAGAAGCAGACCATCACCCAACTTCTCGGTTCAGCAAAGATCGTCCGTTTCGCACAGGTCTACATAGGGGCATAGCGAGGAACCACTTGACTTCCAACGACGGTTCTCCACCGCAACCGGTTGACGGCGCGCCCAGGTGGCAGCGTGTTCTCCTGAAGGTGTCGGGAGAGGCCTTTGCGGGCGATGCCGGTTACGGCATCGATGGAACGGTGGTCAGGCGTATAGCGAGCGATATCGTCGAGGTCCGTAACGACCTCGGTGTCGACATGGCCATCGTCGTGGGTGGTGGAAATATCTGGCGTGGCATGTCCGGAGCGGGAGCCGGTATGGATCGGTCCCAGGCTGATTACATGGGGATGCTCGCCACGGTCATCAACGGCTTGGCCCTCCAGGACACGCTCGAGCAACTCGGTCAACCGACCCGGGTCCAGACCGCCATTCACATGGCACAGGTCGCAGAGCCTTATATCAGGCGCAAGGCTATTCGCCACATGGAGAAGGGCCGCGTGGTCATCTTCGCCGGTGGCACGGGAAACCCGTTCTTCACCACCGACACAACCGCAGCGCTCCGGGCCGTCGAGATCGAAGCGTCGGTGCTGTTGAAGGGCTCGCACGCAGGTGCGGACGGTATCTACACGGCGGACCCAAAAACACACCCCGAAGCCACGAAACTCGACGAGGTTTCGTACCTCGATGTGATCAACAAGGGTCTGCGTGCAATGGATACGACGGCGATCACACTGTGCATGGAGAACTCGTTACCGGTGGTCATGTTCGATCTCATGGGCGAGGGAAATATCAGGTCAATTCTTGAAGGCGTTCCGGTCGGCACACTGGTGCATTGATTCCGGCCCCGGCAGGATTGACCGGGGCCAGACGCGCGAGGGGCGCGCAGTCGCACTAGCGTCGTTGCCACAGAACCGACCCGAGGAGACCTGGTGACGAGCGAGCTGGCCGATCTGGCTCTGACCGATGCTGCTGAGAAGATGGAGAAGGCTGTCGTCCATGCGCGGCAGGCATTTGCTTCGATCCGCACCGGCAGGGCTTCTCCGACCCTCGTAGAGAGGCTTCCGGTCGACTACTACGGCAGCGAGGTGCCGTTGCAGCAGATTGCGGGTTTCACGGTGCCCGAGGCGAGGCAACTGTTGATAACGCCCTACGACAAAGGGGCGATCGGTGCCATCGAGAAGGCGATTCAACAGTCCGATCTGGGGTTGAACCCCAGCAACGACGGGGTTTCGATTCGGCTCAGCTTTCCTCCGCTTACCCAGGAGCGCCGCAAGGACTTGGTGAAAGTCGTCAAGCAGATGGCAGAAGACGGCCGCATTTCACTGCGCAATCATCGCCGGACGGCACGCCAGGAATTGGAAGCACTTGAGAAGGACGCCGAGTTGTCTACCGATGAACTTGCTCGCACCGAAAAAGAGTTGGACAAGTTGACTCATGGCCATGAAGCCATGATCGACGAAGCACTGGCGACCAAAGAACGAGAACTGCTCGAGGACTGATGTCGGACAAATCACTGTTCAGTCGAAGTAACGCCGAAGGCGGCGATGACGACCCAGCGGAAGGGGTTCGTCTTATCGGGGCGGACGAGGCCGAGCAGGCGGTTGAACGGGGCGAGGTGGCTCGTCGGCGCGACGAAGGCGAGCCCAAGTTCGGCGATAGACCTGAGGCACCGGCCAAGAACGTTTATCCGTCACTGCGCTTTCCGCTGGCGGACACGACGGATGCAGCTTCAATCGAACGGCCCAAGACGGCACCTGTGGTGCCACGCCGTGCACCGGGACATGTCGAGTCAGGGGGGTCTTCAGTAATGGGGTCTTCAAACGAGGGATCGTCGAAAGCAGGGCCTTCATCTGACGATCCGTTCAGCAATTCGGACACCTCGGGTTCTTCAGGATCAGCCATCGAACCGCCCACGGGCGAGGTGGAACTTCCCCACTGGACCGAGCCGGCAACGGGTGAGGTGCCGAAGGTGATCATCGGTGATGTCGAGCAGGGAGATGAGATCAAGGACACGGCCCACTGGGTCGATTACACCGCGTCGATGGGCCCCCGTTGGCGGGATCAGCGTGAACCACGTGAGGGTGCGGACATCACCACGCTTGCCGATATCGACGGCGACGATGAAAGGGTGTCGATTGGGGCGCTGGATACGAGTGAACGGCCATCGCAAGAAGAGTTCCTGAGTTTTGACGATCTCGACAGGGATTATCCGACCGATGACGTTGCGCCGATCCGTAGCACCGTCGGCCGTAGGGAGCCCCGCCAGCCTCAGGGAGGAGCCGGTCGCCAAGAATCGAGCCAGGGTGGGGGCTCACGTGATGTGACCATGGCGACGTTGGTGGGCGTGGCAATTGCCGCTGTAGCCCTGATCCTGTTCAAGATCGGGCCCGGTGTGACCATGATCCTGGTCGTGGGCGTACTTGCCCTGACGGCTGCTGAGTTCTTCAACTCGGCAACCGAGGGCGGATACCGACCAGCCACGTTCCTTGCTCTGGCTGCTGTCGTCGCTCTGCCGCTGGCGGCTTACTGGCGAGGTGATGCTGGTATCCCGCTGGTGCTGTTCCTTGCCGTGGTGTTTTCTCTGTTGTGGTATCTCTTCGGGGTGTCGGGCCAGCGCATACAGGTTCTGCCCAACCTCGGGGTCACCCTGACCGGCATTGCCTACATCGGGCTTCTCGGGTCATTCGCCGCGCTGATCCTGAGGATCCCGGTACAGGGCGTCAGTGTCCTATTGCTGGCGGTTGTCTCGGCGGTTCTGGCCGATGTGGGTGGGTTCTTCATTGGTTCACGGTTCGGTTCGCGCCAGCTTGCCGCCGTGAGTCCGAACAAGACCGTCGAAGGGCTCGTCGGGGGGATCATCGCTTCGGTGGTGGGCGTGATCGTCTTCTCGGCAATACTCGGGTTCGGCCCCTTCTCGTTCGGTGAGGCGTTGCTGTTCGGTCTTCTCACCGGCGTGGCGGCGCCGTTCGGTGACCTCTGTGAGTCGTTGATCAAGCGTGATCTGGACATCAAGGACATGGGCTCTGTCCTTCCTGGGCACGGCGGTCTGCTCGACCGGTTCGATGGCATGCTCTTCGTGCTCCCCGTGGCGTATTACGTGACCAGGATGTTCGTCCTCTCCTGATGCCGCGCCGCCCGATGTCGGTCATGTGACCGGACAACCCGCGTACCGCCCATGGAGGTCCGTTCGGTATTCTGGCCCGTCATGGCTCCGACCCGGATCGCATTGGCAGGATCGACGGGCTCGATCGGTACCCAAACACTTGACGTGGTCCGTTCCCGTCCTGATGACTTTGTGATCGTGGCGCTTGCTGCCAGTGGCCGCAGGCTCAATGATCTCGTAGATCAGATTGTGGAGTTTCGTCCGCAGACCGCAGTGATCAAGGACTCCGGCAGGTTTGATGAGTTGACCGAGCGACTGGCGGCGGAGGGTGTCAGTTGCGACGTAAGGGTCGGAGCACAAGCACTTGCCGGACTGGCTGACGATGCTGACACTGTTGTGAATGCCGTGGTCGGCTTCGCCGGGCTGGAGGTCACGATGGCCACCCTGCTGGCCGGCCGTCGCCTCGCGCTGGCGAACAAGGAATCACTCATAGCAGGTGGACCGGTCGTCCAGGTTGCTCGCCGTACACCGGGAGCAGAACTGGTTCCGATCGACAGCGAGCATTGCGCTCTCCACCAGTGTCTGCGAGCAAATGACAATGGCGCCCGGGTTGAAAAGCTTGTCCTCACCGCGAGTGGCGGGCCGTTCAGGGGCCAGCGGAAAGTCGATCTGGAAAACGTGACCGTGAGCGATGCTCTTGCTCATCCAACCTGGTCGATGGGTCCGAAGATCACGGTGGATTCATCAACTCTCATGAATAAGGGCTTGGAGGTGATCGAGGCCCATGAGCTGTTCGGGTCGCCAGCGGGGGAGCAAGGCTACGACATCGGGTTCGACCAGATAGATGTGGTTGTGCATCCCCAGTCGGTTATCCACTCGATGGTCGAGTTCAGCGACGCGGCGGTGATTGCTCAACTCTCGATGCCCGACATGCGCCTTCCCATCGGATATGCCCTCGCGTATCCGGATCGCATAACCGAGCCGTTTGGTCGGATTGATTGGTCGACGCTGGGGAGACTCGACTTCGAGGAACCCGATTTGGAAGCGTTCCCATGCCTGGGGCTTGCCTAC
>CAYQFM010000034.1:5899-15562 GCA_964416735.1 uncultured Iamiaceae bacterium
TGGGTGGGACAATGCCAGCGTGGCTCAACGCCGCCAACGAGGAGGCCGTTGAGGCATTTCTCAACGAAAGAATTCGTTGGAATCAGATTCCGGAGGTTCTCGAATCCACGATGGCGCGCCATGATGGGGGAGAGCCTGATGGTATCGATGCGATAGTCGAGGCAGACAGGCGTGCCCGTATAGATGCGAGGGCGATGATCGAACGCATGGGAGATCCAGGGTGAACGATTCACCGGAAGAGACAGCCGAGGGAGTTTCTTCATCGGACGTCGATACGACAGCGGACCGCGGCGGGTTGCCTGACAGCGCCCGACTGGTTCTTGTCGTCGTGGCTATTGCACTGCTCGGGGTATGGGGCGGATGGGCACTACTGCTAATTGTCGGCGCGATTCTCGTGTCGATTGTCATGCACGAACTCGGGCACTATCTCGTAGCGAAGTGGTCGGGAATGAAGGTAACCGAGTTCTTCGTCGGATTCGGCCCGAGGCTCTGGTCCTATCGCAAGGGTGAGACGGAATACGGACTGAAGGCCATTCCTGCTGGCGCCTATGTACGGATAATCGGAATGCACAACCTCGAGGAGGTGGCGTCGGAGGACGAATCGCGCAGTTACCGGGCCAAGAGTTATCCGAAGCGACTCGCCGTCGTGCTTGCGGGTCCGGCGATGAACCTCTTGATCGGGTTCGTGTTGCTACTGGTTGTTTTTGCCGGATTCGGGTCGCCTCGTGAGGACCGGTGGACGGTCGGACGCGTTCTTGAAGGCAGTGCGGCCGATGCAGCGGGTGTACGCGAAGGTGATCGGCTCGTGAGTATTGCCGGTGAACCCGTCGACACTTTCGACACGATGGGGTTTCTCATAGAGCCCCATGCCGGCCAACCCATCGACATTGTCGTGGAGCGTGACGGCAACACGGAGACCTTGAATACAACGTTGGGCTGGCGCTTGGCGGCGCATGCCGCATTCCTGATTTCCCCGCTCGAATCCGGCGACGAGATCGTTTCCGTGAACGGCGAAGAAGTCACCACCTACGACCAGTTTTCCCGGATGCTGTCGGAGGCTCCCGAAGGCACCGTCACCGTCGAGTTTGAACGACACGGCTATCCGTACACTGCTCCGGTGGCGGTTCCGGTGGAGCTTCCCGCTGATGGATTCAGTGGGTTCCTGGGGATCGGCCCGCACATTCCACGCGTCCGTGAAACTCCGGCGGGTGCTGTTGCGCAATCCGGTCGGGTCTTCGGTGGTCTGGTTGCGACGTCCATCGAAGGGATCGGACGATTCTTTTCCCCGTCCGGCCTGGGTCGTTTCGCAGAAACAGTGTTCTCTACACCTCCCACCGGTACGAATGAGCAGGCCGATGTGACCGGTACAGAAATCAAGCCGATCGACAGCAGTTCGCCCGCTATCCGTTCCGATTCTGACGATTCGATGAATGAAGACCGCGTGCTTTCCATCCTCGGCGTGATCCGTCTGGGGTCTCAGGCTGCCGGTGGTGGGGCGGTCACATTCATCTTCCTGCTCTTGACGGTCAACATCTTTTTGGCATTGATCAACCTCATTCCGCTTCTGCCGTTCGATGGCGGTCACGCCGCAGTTGCCACGTACGAGGCGATCGTTGGTGCAGTAAAGCGCAAGCCTTACCGTGTGAACATGGCGAGACTCATGCCGATCACCTATGCGGTCGTATTCCTCTTGGTGGGAATAGGTCTGAGTTCGATGTACCTGGATATCGTCAGTCCAGCGCAGAACCCGTTCGCACCATGATTTTCGACAAACTCGAAATCAATCACTCGATGACACGGAATCAGACTTTGTGATGAAGACCCAGCAATGAAGATCCAGAGCACATTTCCGCGACGGACGACCCGTCAGATCATGGTCGGCAAGGTTGCCGTCGGTGGCGATGCGCCCGTGACGGTGCAGTCGATGACCACCACGAAGACGGCGGATGTGCAGGGGACTCTCCAGCAGATCTACGCCCTCGCAGGTGCGGGTTGTGACATCGTGCGTTGCACGTGTAACGACTATGAAGCGGCCGAGGGTCTGGCTGAGATCGTTCCACGGTCGCCCATTCCAATCATCGCCGACATACACCATCAGTACCGCATGGCGCTGGCTGCGCTGGAGGCTGGCGTCCACGGCCTACGTCTCAATCCCGGCAATATCCGGCGCCCGGAACACATCATGGCGGTTGCCCGTGAGGCCAAGGACCGCGGGGTTTCGATCCGTATCGGGGTAAATGGTGGATCACTCGATCCCGACCTCTACGAGCGTTATGGCGAAGAGGTCACCGCTGCGGCGATGGTCGAATCGGCACAGCGCGAACTCGAGTACTTCGACAAGGTCGACTTCTCAGATGTGAAGATCTCTGTGAAGGCATCGAGTGTTCCATTGATGATCGATGCGTATCGGATGCTGGCGGACACAGTCGATCACCCCTTGCATCTGGGTGTGACCGAAGCCGGCCCTCCGCCGGAGGGGCTCATCAAAGCCACAGCGGGGATAGCGACCCTGTTGGCCGAGGGGATCGGTGACACGATCCGCTATTCGCTAACCGCTGATCCGGTGCAAGAGGCCAAAGCCGGGCGCAAACTGCTCGAGTCCATGGGCTTACGTGAACGCCAGGGCTTGGATCTGATCGCCTGCCCATCTTGTGGTCGCGCCGAGGTTGACGTGATCAAGATCGCCGAGGATGCGCGCGCCGCGCTCGAGGTGTTGAACCTGCCGATCCAGGTCGCGGTCATGGGTTGTGTTGTGAACGGTCCGGGCGAGGCGCGCGATGCGGATCTTGGTATTGCAGCGGGTCGACAACGTGGTCACCTGTTCGTGAAGGGCCAGGTGGTCAAGGTTGTTCCAGAGGACTCCATGGTTGAAGCGCTCGTCGAATGGGCGAAGATCATCGCCGAAGAAGGCGTGGAAGAGGCTCTACGTAGGGGCGACGCCAGTGCTGCCGAAGAGGCCCTCGCCGACCGTCGTGCACTGTTTGTCGAGAAGGGTGCCGATGTGAACCGCACCAGCGAGAAGGTCGAGTCGATCCGCAAGCTCGCCGATTAGCGACTCGCTGGTTGGGTCATGACCAGCGATGCGTGATGGCTCCGGATTCCACATCAACTTGAACAATCGCGTCTCCCAAACGCAGCACGAGGTTCTTCCCGCGCCACGTGATCGGCAGAAAATCGGGAAGAAGATCGCCTGTGGTGTTGGCGAGCACTGCCGGTGGTGATGTAGCTCCGGTGTCCGGATTCACGGTGTTGACGACAATCGTGCGAGTGGTGCCATCAAAAACAACTATGTAGAGGCGGTCACCTTCGATGTGTGCTGTGAATCGTTGGCTTCCTTCGGACACGAACATCGTGTTGGCTCCGGGCGGATCTGCGGGCTCGGGACTGTCCAGGAGGAATTGCCATGGCTGGGCCCCCGATGGCACGTCGAGGCCCCAGAGCATGTAGCGCGGGGTGCCGCGCGTTGACACTCCTCGGAGTATGAGGGTGTTGCCATGGAGCGCAATCGGAATGGAATCTGTGTCTTGCAACTTCGGCAGGGCTGTGAAATGCCCCGAGGCGAGGTTGATGCCACCCAGCACAGCCCGGTCACGGGTCGTGAACCAGAGTGTCCCTCCTCCGATGAATCCCACTGAACCGTTGTCGAGGTATCCGTCTTCGAGGATCACATTCCAGGTGAACGAGTCTGTGGTGGGATCCAAGCGTTGCCAACAGGCCGGCATGATCCCGAACCCGACGTAAATACCCGGGTCACCAGGCGTGGTCAGAACTTGAGCGCCACTGCTGATCCCGCCCGCCACGTACCCGTCGGCGTTGGCGCATTTGGGAGTGAACTCGTCGGTCACCGCGCCCGACACAGGGTCGATGAGCGCCACCGTGTCGTCGATTCCCGCCCCGTCGATCACACCGATGGAGGTGTGAGCTGTGAAGACCTGCGCATTGGTGGTTTCTAGGCGTCTCGTCCACGAAGGCGTGCCGTCGGCCACGTTGAAAGACGTCAACTCACCGTCGTTTGTTTTGGTTGCAACGTGGTCACCAATGATCAGGAGGCATGTCTCGCACGACGTTGCCAGTTCATCGGACAGGGTGTGCTCCCACATCTTCGTTCCGTCGCTCAAACGAAATGCGAGGAGCGTGCTTCCGCTTACAACGAAGGCTGTCTCATTCCCAACGACCATGGGTATGGCGGTCGAGTTTCCAGCGAATTCACCTGATTTCCACACTGAATCCGTGGAACCCGCGTTGAAGCGAGCGACGCGGTATCTCGACGACGTACTTGACGGCATCACCGTCACGATGTCCACCGGCCTACCGGGTTCGCCGGGTAGCGGCACCACGGAACCCGAAGCGGCAAGGTTGGATCCGGCGGAGAACGGGTTCTTGTCGAACAACTTGCCCGGCGTAGCCATGAGAGCGAACGGTGCAATGGCAGCACCTACGGAGACGATGATTATGAGCGTTATTACAACTCCCAGACATCCGAGAGGCTTTCTGGCCGATTTCGTCGAATCATCCGCAATGGTGATCTGAACTTGCTGAAAAGTTGAAGACGTCGGCTCGTCTTTCTCCTGGGTGCCGTACTGCTCATCGCAGAATGAGCACGTACGCAGTCCACCATCGTCGGGGGGTGGCAATGGTGCGCCGCAGTTGGGGCACCGGTCGTCTCTGATGTCCGATGGCTTGTTCACGCTGTTGTGAGTCTGCCATCTGTCCGTAGACATCACATGTGACCGGTAACATCCGGTCTCATGGCCAAAGCACCGGTGCTCACTCCCCAAGCCGAAGATTATCCGCGCTGGTATCAAGACGTGGTTGCCAAGGCTGAACTGGCCGACAACGGCCCGGTGCGCGGAACAATGGTCATCCGCCCATACGGCTACTCCATTTGGGAACACATCCAGGCCGAGGTGGACGCCCGCATCAAGTCGGTCGGTGCCCAGAACGCTTATTTCCCGTTGTTCATCCCCGAGAGTTACCTGCGTCGCGAAGCCGAACACGTCGAGGGGTTCAGCCCCGAATTGGCGGTGGTCACCGTTGCGGGTGGCAAGGAACTCGAAGAGCCGGTCGTGGTTCGACCCACCAGCGAGACCGTGATCGGTGAGTTCATGGCCAAGTGGGTACAGAGCTACCGCGACCTGCCGCTGCTGTTGAATCAGTGGGCAAACGTGGTTCGCTGGGAGATGCGTCCGCGCGTATTTCTGCGCACCACCGAATTCCTCTGGCAGGAGGGTCACACCGCACACGTGACGCAAGACAATGCCCGCGCGTATGCCGAACGCGTGCACCATGAGGTCTACGAGGACTTCATGGTCAACGTGCTCGCAATGCCGGTTGTGCTCGGCCGCAAGACCCGTAGGGAGCGGTTTGCGGGAGCCATAAACACGATGACCTGCGAAGCGATGATGGGTGACGGCAAAGCCCTTCAGATGGGTACCAGTCATGAGCTCGGGCAGAACTTTGCCAAGGCATTCGGCATCTCCTATCTCGATGAAACTGGTGTACAGCAGGACGCCTGGACAACATCCTGGGGCGTGTCGACCCGGATGGTGGGCGGTTTGATCATGAGCCACGGTGACGACAACGGCCTGCGCCTGCCGCCGCGCCTGGCGCCGATTCAGGTGGTGGTCATGGCGTTGCGTGACGAAGATGGTGTCGTGGAGCGCTGTCGAGTGATGGCCGACGAACTGGGTGCTGCGGGGATCCGGGTCCACTTGGACGATCGGGTGTCGATGTCTCTCGGTCGTCGGGCGACCGACTGGGAACTGAAGGGTGTGCCGGTGCGGTTGGAACTGGGCCCCCGGGACTTGGCCGATGATGTGGTCACGACGGTCCGCAGGATCAGCGGGACGAAGAGTCCGGTTTCTCTCGGTGGCATCGTGCACGCGGTCGAGTCCGCGCTGGACGAGCAGCAAAGCGAGTTGCTCTCAACCGCTCTGAAGCGTCGGGAGGAACGAACCGCTGACGTTGCAAGCATCGATGACGCAGTGGAAGCTGCGGCTACGGGTTGGGCCCGACTCCCATGGTCGGCCGTGGGAGATGAGGGCGAGCACAAGATGGCCGAACATTCGGTGTCGGTGCGCTGTCTGATGCGCCCTGATGGCTCTCTCCCTGCGACCGAGGATGAGCCGGACACCATTGCTGTTGTCGCCCGGTCCTACTGATCTGTTTCGGCTATACTGACAGCGCTAATCCGTTCGAATTCGGACCGAAAGGCGTGGGCTCGGCCCACGCCTTTCGTTTCGTTAGCGCTTGGAAGTCGATCGTGAATCCCAAACTCATCGAACTCATCGAACCTGTGGTCACCGCCCACGGCCTCGACCTTTTCGATGTCGATCAAAACGGGCCAAACCTGGTTGTAACCGTCGACCGCGAGGGTGGAGTGGACCTGGATGCCATAGCGACGGTCACCAGAGCACTCTCACGTGCGCTCGACGATGCAGACCCGATCGCCGGGCGTTACACGCTCGAGGTCTCAAGCCCAGGTCTGGAGCGGAAGTTGCGCAAGCCAAACCACTACGTATGGGCAATCGGGCGCGAGATTTCGATAAAGGCCGTGGCCTCCTTCGAGGGCGATCGTCGCGTTCGGGGTGTAGTGGCTTCGGCCGATGACGACGGCATCACGGTGAGCACAGATTCCGACGAGACAATTGCGCTGCGGTACGACGATATTGATACCGCCCGCACAATTTTCGAATGGGGTCCGGCACCCAAGCCGGGTTCCAGGCCCAGTTCTGACAAGAGGAGAGTCGAGGCGAAATGAGCAACCCCGATCTGATGGACGCGCTCCAAGCGCTTGCAACCGATAAGGGCATCACGCTCGACATGCTCTTCGGGGCGCTCGCGGATGCACTCGAGTCCGCATACAAGAGAATGCCCGACGCGTACGACTATGCATGGGTGACCATTGACCCCGACACCGTCGAGTTCCGGGTCATGGCCCAGGAACTCGATGACGATGGAGAACCGGTCGGTGCCGAGTTCGACGTCACCCCGGACAACTTCGGTCGGATCGCCGCTCAGACCGCGAAGCAGGTCATGAGCCAGCGCATTCGCGAGGTTGAGCGCGAGATGAAGTACGAGGAGTACGCGGGACGCGAGGGCGACATCATCACGGGCATCATCCAGCAGACCGATTCGCGTTACACACTGTTGGATCTGGGGCGAGTCGAGGCACTCATGCCCCAGGCCGAACAGGTGCCTTACGAGCGTCCCGAGCCTGGATCACGCGTCAAGGCCTACATCGTCGAGGTACGCAAGACCGCCAAGGGACCTCAGATTGTTGTGAGTCGCACCCATCCGGGTCTGATCAAACGCCTCTTCGAACTCGAGGTACCCGAGATCGCCGATGGAATCGTCGAGATCAAGGCGTGTGCCCGTGAACCCGGTGCCCGAACCAAGATCGCCGTATGGTCTAACGACACGAACGTCGACCCTGTCGGTGCCTGTGTAGGTGCGCGTGGCGCCCGCGTGCGGATGATCGTGAACGAACTGCGCGGCGAGAAGATCGACATCGTTCCGTTCAGCGATGATCCGTCCGACTTTGTGATGAAGGCCTTGTCACCGGCAAAGGTGAAGGAAGTCCGGATTCACGAGGACACCGGAACAGCCGAGGTCATTGTTCCCGACTACCAACTGTCTCTGGCCATTGGTCGTGAAGGTCAGAATGCCCGTTTGGCAGCGCGCCTTACTGGGTGGGGGGTCGACATCAAGAGCGAAACCCAACTCGTAGAAGAAGAGGCCTACGCAAACCAGGACTGGGCCGAGGGCGAGTGGGTGGTCGATCCCGAGACCGGCGAGCAGGTTTGGCGACCCGCCGAAGGCGGGGAAGCAATCTCGGCCGAAGACTGGTCCAAGGCGTCCGCAGAACTGTCAGGAGACGATGCGGAGTCGGATGCGGAGTCGGATGCGGGGTCGGAATCGACTGACGCATCTGAATCTGAATCAGAGGCCACTGATGGTGCAGAAGGGGAAGGGTCAGACGCAGGTGACGATGAGATCGTTGTTGACGGTGACTCCGAAGCGCCATCGGCAACCGGAGCCGATAGCGTTGACGAAGGCCTCGATGGGCCTGACGGCTCTACCGAGGACACCTGAGCCCTTTAGTACCACCGGCCTCTCCTGCGCGACAATGGTCAACCCGGAATCGGACGGGGCCATCATCATGGCCACCTGCCGGTTTCACAGCGACAACTGACAACACAAGATGGAAAAGAGCGTTGTGAACGCTTGAATCTGCCTCGACTAGACGGAAGCTGCCTTTGCCACCGAATATCCGTGTCTACGAGCTTGCCCGTGAACTGGGCCTGACCAACAAGGAATGCCTCGACCTCTGTGAATCCCTGGGTATCGGGGTGAAGAGTCATTCCTCCGGTGTGGTCGAGGCACAGGCTGATCGCGTGCGGCGAAAGGCCGAGCGCGAGGGTTTGATCCGCGAAGTCCAACCGGAGGAGCCGAAGAAGGCCCCCGCAAAGAAGAAGGCAGCCGCCAAGAAGTCGACCGCAAAGAAAGCGGCGGCGAAGGCAACGGGAGCGGAGACCACCGACGCGTCCAGCGGCGATGGAGACTCGACACCAGAAGCTGTCGTGTCTACAGATGCTGTCGTGTCAACCGATGCACCGGCACAGGAGATCGGCGGATCAGGTTCTGAACCGGCGACCGAGGTTCAGGCGACGACGGAGTCCGCTGCGGTCGCCCCGACAGAATCGGAACCTGAATCGACGACGGTTGCCACGACCCGAGAAGTGCCAGCGGCTTCGGCTGCGGCGGTTGACATCGTCGTCGACGCCACCTCGGACAAGGCGGACGACACTCCTTCTTCGCCGCCTCAGGGCGTAGCCCCGGTAGCTGGTTCGAAACGTGTGGTGACCTCCAGTGGAAGCGAGCACCCACCGCGTGCCCCTCGCCGCGAGGAGTCGGCTCCAGTCGCACGGCCAGAGGCCAAGGCAACCGACGCCAGAGCGACCGACGCTCAGGCGCCAGCCAGGCCATCCGCGCCGATTCCAGGTGCCGGAGCAGTCGACGACCGGCCACGCCGTGACGATTCCCGCCCGAGGCCTCCGTTGTCGACCTCGGGCAAGGCCATTCCACCGCCACCCAAACCGCCCATGTCGGCAACCGGCAAACCGATTCCGCCACCCCCGGGCGTCAGGCGCCCCAGTGGCCCGCCTCCGGGTGCAACAGGTAGACCGGCGACCGGAGCCCCCGGAGCTGGCCGTCCGAGTGGTCCAAGAACCGGCGGAGGTCCCCGCCCAGGTGGTGCACCTTCGGGCGCCCCCGGCCGTGGTGGTCCCCGCCCAGGCCCTGGAATCTCACCCGGCGGTGCGCCTGGTGGAGGACCGGGTGGACCCCCTGGGGGTAGGCCCGGTGGTGGCCGACCGGGTGGAGGTCCAGGTGGACCGCGTCGCCCGCAGCGTCGCAAGAGCAGGCGTCGTCGCAACAGAGACGAACTGCAGCCAATTGACGTTCCCACCTATACGCCGACGACGGCTCCGGTTCCCGAGGGTGTCATCGTCGTCGAGCGAGCGACCACTCCACAGGAACTCGGCCCCAAGCTGAACCGTACGTCAGCCGACGTCGTCCGCTTCCTCATGCAGCAGGGCGAGATGGTGACCGCCACCCAGTCTCTGAGTGACGACATGATCGAGCTCTTCGCGGCCGAGGTGG
>CAYQFM010000035.1:0-2157 GCA_964416735.1 uncultured Iamiaceae bacterium
CGCGCGATGTTCTGATCGGAAGCACCATAATCCATCTGTCGTCGTAGGTGCCCCCTCTTCAGAGCGGCCTCGTCGACACCTCGTCCCGAGAGCACATGGTTCAGTGCCAGGGTCTCGGGGGCAACCGAGTCCATGCGTGGGTCCTGAGGGAGATATCCCAAGCCGCCCTTGACGATGACCTGGCCGGCCACAGGTGGTTCGATACCGGCAAGCACTCTCAGCAGCGTCGTCTTACCTGCACCGTTACGTCCGACGATGCCCACCTTGTCTCCGGCCGCCACCGTGAACGAAACGTTCTCCAGCAGGGTGATGCCACCGGCATCGGTGGATAACGCACGGGCCTGAAGCACCCCACAAGCGTGGCAGCAACACCGCCTCGGCAGAAATTCAACCAGGCCATGTGTCGGGTGGTTCCGATACGGATACCGGGCGACACCGGTAGCGGTCCCGCCTCATCGAGTCAGGCGGGTCTCCGTCGACGCGGGTCATTCTCAGCACCCTCGACCCCTGAAGGCGGACTCCATACACTTTCCTGTTGACAGATCGGCTCGACGCGTATGCTCACAGACGTGTCCGGGTACGCAGTGGCGACCTTCGCCTATGACGGCTATGGCAACCCGCTGAATGCAACTGAATCGAGCGGCTTGTTGCCATGTCGTAATGGGCATATCGACGGTGGAAGCTGTGATTTCTTCGGAAATCCGATCCCGCCAGGATGCGGCTCAGTTCCTCGTGGATTCTGCCGGATTCCGTCACCGCCACGGGTTCCACGCCAGATACCTGCGACAGCGACAGTTGCTCGTGGTGGAATTGTTGTTGGCGCATGTCTCAGCGTCGGAGCGGTCGCCGGTTGCATTATTGGCGGTGGATTCGCTATTGCGGGCGACGGCGATAATGGAGTGCAACTCCCTGGGCCGGGACATTGAGGTTTGTCTTTTGGCTGACAAGCCGAATCCCCGATCCGTTCGAAAGGCACAAAGGCATTGGCCTCCTTCTGGTATTTGCAATGTGGATTGTCATTGGAGTTCCGATGGCGATCATTGGGGCGACGTTGACGCCATTAGCGGACTTGCCAGGCAGCATTCCAAACAAGGTTGCGGTCACGATGCTGGGGACCCTGATTGGAACCGCTTTCCTTCTACGGGCACTACTTCCAGGAAGTGAGAAAGAAGATGACTGAAAGCCAGGTCGGCCTTTTTCATCAATGCCTGGTGTGGATCGGCTCCGTTGACACCATGGTCTCAGCCGACGGACGCATCAAGATCAGAGAAACGCATGCCACAGTCGATGCCATCTTCGACGCTGGCACCTCGTTGCTGTCGCGGATCGTGACGATTCCCTCCATCAAGCCAGTCTCGATTGGTTCGACCACCATGTTGGACCCGTCATCGCGCCTGCCTCGTGATCGTCGAGGTCTGCTGGCTTCTCGGCCGCCGAGTCGGAACCTTCGCGCAGTGGAATTCGGGAGGATCACCTTCTTGGTGTTCGCCGTATTGTTCTCTGTGTGACTCGTTCGTGGTTCCACCAGAGGGTCAGGACTGATGTCGACAGCGACGCCGTTATCGACAGCGGTGCTCCTGAAGGGTCTGACGCTCGCGGGGATGTTCACATGAAACCGGCGATCGACGCGAACGACCGGTGGATGGCGGCAGCTTCCTGGGTGGGTTGGGCTTGTGGCGGGCCGATTCTGCCGGTGGTGATCCTGGCGGTGTCGTGGCCACAGCGGGAATCCTTGGCGCGGCGACATGCGCTGCTGGCATCCGTGGTGTACGTGGTAACGCTCGCCGTGTGGTTGCCGGTGTTCCTGTTCGGCATCCTGCTTCGCCCGGAAAGTCCGGCGCCGGTTGCCGTGATCGTTGGCGTAGCACTGACCGTGGGGATGCTGGTTGTTTCGCTCGTCGGTGTGGTGGTGGCTCTGCGATCACCACTCGTTCTCTCACCCGACAACGCGTAATCGGCCTGGTGGACCCTACGACTCATCCGACGACGATGCTGCTCATACCTCGCCGTGCTCTCATGACGTGACGCAAGCCTGCTTGGTAATCGCCGACAGCCGAGTGCCGCCCAACCCTCGGGGACCATTGCTGGGACACTGGCGGCTACAACGATGTCGGATTTCAGTCATTGCTCCACAGCGACAGTCATGGCATGGTTATG
>CAYQFM010000035.1:2167-6960 GCA_964416735.1 uncultured Iamiaceae bacterium
GGATGCGCTTGTCGACGACGGTTGACCCCGACCTGGTGCGCGAGGCTCGACGCGCGTTCGGCTCCAGTACCGACGCCGAACTCATCGACGCAGCGCTGGCCGCCTTGCTGAGTCGTCACCGGGCCGTACGAATCGACGATGGCTACGCTGCGTACGACACCCATCCGATTGACGAACCCGATGACTGGGGTGATCTCGCATCGTTTCGGCACGCCGCTGAAACAGTATGAACCAAGTTCCGGCTCGCGGTGACATCTGGTGGTGCGAACTCCCTGACATAGCACGACGACCGGTCGTGGTGCTCACTCGCGATGCGACGATCCCTCGACTCGGTCGTGTGCTCGTGGCCCCGTGTACCACAACGATCCGTGGCCTCGAGAGCGAAGTCCTCCTTGAACCCGGCGACGACCCCGTACCCAAACTGTGCGTGGCAAACCTGGATGCGGTCGAGTCGGTCCCTTTGGGCATGCTCACCGATCGACTCGGAAAGCTGAGCAGCGACCGCATGCGCTCGATGTGCGCAGCGCTTGGCGTTGCAACCGGCTGTGATACTTGATTGTCGTTTACGAAATGCCGGAGTGGACCCAAGGACGAAGTCAGATGTCACAGCGCCTCGCTACCGTCGGAGCCATGACGAAATCCAGAGGTGGCTTGGGCCGAAACGCGAGGAGCAAACGCTTCGAATGCTGCGATTGCGGCGCAGAGTCTCCGCAGTGGGTCGGGCGTTGTGCGACCTGTCTCGAATGGAACACCCTCGTCGAAGTTTCCTCGGATCGTCGAACCGCTGTCGACATTGCACAAAATGCACCCATACTTATCACCGAGATCGATCCGAGCAACTGGAAACAACGTTCCACCGGAATCGACGAGGTGGATCGGGTGCTCGGCGGCGGCCTGGTTCCGGGTTCGGTGACGCTTCTAGGTGGAGAGCCGGGGATCGGCAAGTCGACGCTTCTGCTTCAGGTGCTCGCATCCATGGCTTCGGAGGGCCAGCGGGTGCTCTATGTCTCGGCTGAAGAGTCGGGTGCTCAGGTACGCCTCAGGGCCGATCGACTGGGTGCGCTGTCGCCTTCGTTGTGGCTGGTGAGTGAGACCTCGATTTCGGCACTCATTTCATGTATCGATCAGGTGAACCCGGACGTCATTGTGGTGGATTCGATACAGACCGTCTTCGATCCTGACGTCGGTGCCGTACCCGGGTCGGTCGCACAGGTCCGCCAGTGCACCTCGCGTCTGGTGCGCGAAGCAAAGGTTCGTGACGCCACGATGATCCTCGTCGGTCATGTGACCAAAGACGGCAACCTTGCGGGGCCGCGTGTGCTCGAGCACATGGTCGACACCGTGCTCGCGTTTGAAGGCGACCGCCACCATGCGCTTCGCCTGCTTCGAACCGTCAAGCACAGGTTCGGATCCACGAACGAGCTCGGCCTGTTCGAAATGGCCGATGCCGGTCTGGTGGCCGTCGACGATCCGTCGCGTCTCTTTCTCGCTGACAGATCCGTGGGAATCTCGGGTTCGGTTGTCGTGCCCACCGTCGACGGTTTCCGACCTCTTCTCGTGGAGATTCAGGCGTTGGTGACAGACTCCCCCCTTGCGACGCCCAGACGTTCCGCACAAGGGGTCGATGGCGGGAGACTCTCCGTTCTCTTGGCTGTTCTTGCAAAGCGTGCCCAGATGGATCTTGGCCGCCGTGATGTTCACGCCCTGGCCGTGGGTGGGGTAAAGGTGGTGGAACCTGCCGTTGACCTTGCAATTGGTCTCGCGCTCGCCTCCTCGGAGACCGATTGTCCGTTGCCACACGACCTGGTTGCGTGTGGAGAGGTCGGTCTGGGCGGAGAGTTGCGCCAGGTGAGCCAGTTCGAACGCCGCATGGCAGAGGCGTCGAGGTTGGGATTCCGGCGAGCCATCATCCCGGCCTTGGCGGCTGACCCTCCCGGTGGAATCGTGGCTCTGCGTGCCTCGACGTTGGCCGAGGCCATACACCATGCTGGCATCAGTGACAGAAATTCGGGAAGACACGTTGCCGCGTGGCCTACAATCGTGGCGTGAATCGCCGTCGCAGTGAAGCGTTGGTGAGCGCGCTGGCTGCGGTTGCACCCGGAAAGCCATTACGTGAAGGGGTCGACCGTATCCTCCAGGCTGGAATGGGCGCACTCATCGTTGTGGGTGATGGTCCCGAGGTGCTCAATGTCTGCTCGGGTGGTTTCATGCTCGATGCTGCGTTTACGCCTCAAAGGCTTTCGGAGCTGGCGAAGATGGACGGGGCGATAATTCTCGCTGACGATGCCAGCCACATTGCCCGGGCCAACGTTCACCTGGTGCCCGGTGCAAATATCGCTACATCGGAGACAGGAACCCGTCACCGTACGGCCGAGCGAGTGGCACGTTCCATCAAGGTGCCGGTCATCTCAGTTTCCGAAGACATGTCGATCATTGCCGTTTACATCGGCGACGAGAAGCACCAACTCGAAAAGATCCCTCGTCTGCTCGACCGCGCCACCCAGGCGCTTCAGACGCTTGAGCGATACAAGACCCGCTTGGACGAGGTCTCGTCAACCCTGTCCGCAAGCGAGATAGAGGACATGGTCACGGTTCGAGACGTCGTGGTCCTGCTGCAACGCACGGAGATGGTCCTGCGGATTGCTGAAGAGATCGAGGACGTGATCGTCGAGCTGGGTAGTGATGGCCGGCTGGTGCGACTGCAACTCGAAGAGGTTCAGGGTGGCGTAGAAGATGAACGACGTCTTGTCATGCGGGACTATTTCCACGAGGACTCGGGCTTCCATCTCGATCAGGCAATGGAAGACCTGGCGAAACTGGATACCGAAGCGTTGGTCGATCTCAAGACGGTTGCCCGTGTGTTGAACCTGCCCGGTGGAGCGGCGAACTTGGACGAGTTCATCCAACCCAAGGGCTACCGCCTGTTAGCGCGGATCCCACGACTTCCCGAGAACATCATCGAGAACACCGTCGAGCATTTCGACAGCCTTGCAAAGCTGATGCGGGCGACCATCGAAGATCTTGACGAAGTCGAGGGTGTGGGTGAGATGAGAGCGCGAGCAATCAAAGAAGGGTTGTCTAGGCTCGCCGAATCCTCGATACTCGGTCACTACGCATGATCGTCGGTTGAAAACCAGCGAGGGGTCAGCGTGAGCGGAGGCTGAGTTGGTCCCTGTTGGTGATGCGGTAGCGACGGTCGCTCTGCTCGAGCCAACCGAGGCGGACGAACGAGGCGATCGCCTTGTTCACCCGTTCACGTGACGCCCCCACCATCCCGGCAAGCTCTTCCTGAGTCACCGGCAGCGAGAATTCATCGGCGTCGCCGGCCAATTCGAGAAGCCGCTTCGCGGTCCTACCCGTCACGTCGAGGAACACCGAGTCGGCGAGTGCTTCATCGGTGACACGCAGGCGAGCGGTGAGAAGTGCCACCACGTTCCAGAGCAGTTGCGGCTGGGCCTTGTAGAGGTCGCGCAGCGGGGCGTATGGAATGGCGATTGCCTCCGACGGCTCGAGGGCACGAGCCTGAGTTGATCGTGTCAGCCCGTCGAACAGCGGTAGTTCACCGAATAGGTCGCCGCGTTCCATCAGGGCCACAACTGACTCGCGCCCGTCGATTGACTTGTTGGCCATGGCAATGCGTCCTGATACCACCACGAACAACTCGGATGACTCGTCTTCTTCGGTGAACAGAACATCGCCGCGGCTGTAGAGGCGCTGCTCGCCTGCATCGGTGATCTTGTCCAGATCCCCGGGAGTGATTCCTGCGAAGAACTCGACATCGTCGAGAAGTGCCCGATCAACCATGAGCACCGATGTTACTTCCTTGTCCATTGTCACACCCGGCCCGAGCACGACATCGCAAGATGAGGCAGGCTTTGGGGATGGGTACCTGGACAATTGTTCTTGCGGGCGGGAGTGGGTCGCGTTTCGGCCGACAGGTTCCCAAGCAGTATGAGACGCTCCGTGGTCATCGCGTGTTGGACTGGGCGCTCAACGCTGCACGCATAGCGTCCGACGGTGTCGTGTTGGTGGTGGGTGAGGAATACGCGGACCATCCGGAACCGAGTGTGGACGCGGTTGTGGTCGGAGGCGTCGAGCGTGCCGATTCGGTACGGGCCGGTCTTGCTGCGATTCCCGACGATGTCGACATCATCGTGGTGCACGATGCCGCACGGCCGCTTGCGAGCCCGATGATCTTCGAGACGGTCGTGGGTGCCGTCCTCGCCGGTGCTGACGCGGCAATTCCTGCGATTGCGGTTTCGGACACCATAAAACGAGTTGTTGATGACGCCGTTGTCGAGACGCTCGACCGGCGCGAACTGGTTGCGGTCCAGACACCCCAGGCGTTCCGAGCCGAGACGTTGCGTGACGCCCATGCCGAAGGTGGCGATGCCACAGATGACGCCACTTTGGTTGAGGTAATCGGCGGCACAGTTCTGGTCGTACCGGGAGATCCGTACAACATCAAGATCACCCATCCCCACGACCTCACGGTGGCCGCAGCATTTATGCGGCACTGAGAATGCACGTGCTCGATTCGGGGGGTTAGCGTGTCGCCGTGTCGGTACGAGTGGGACAGGGCTTCGATGTCCACGCATTCAGCGCGGATCCCGAACGCGAACTGATATTGGGCGGCGTCGTATTTCCGGGTGAGCCCGGGCTGGATGGCCACAGTGATGCCGACGTCGTGGCGCATGCCTGTATTGATGCGCTCTTGGGCGCGGTCGGTCTGGGCGATATTGGTGAGCACTTTCCGGACACCGATGAACGTTGGGCAGGTGCCAACAGTGTGG
>CAYQFM010000035.1:6991-14103 GCA_964416735.1 uncultured Iamiaceae bacterium
TGCCGAGGTCGTCACGAGGGTCCACTCGGCGGGATGGTTGCCGGTAAATATCGACTGCTCAGTTGTGTGCGAACGGCCGAAACTGGCTCCGGCCAAAGCTGCCATGCAGGAGAGGTTGTCCGAGATTGTGGGTGCGCCGGTAACCGTGAAGGGTAAGCGTGCAGAAGGGCTGGGAGCATTGGGGCGTTCTGAGGGGATTGCCTGCTGGGCGGTGGCTCTGGTGAAGGCACGATGAGCGGCGCCCGAGGCTCAGGGTCGGGTCGCGGCGGACCCAAGCGAGGAGGTGGCCGTCGAAGCACCGGGCCCGGAGGAGGGTCCCGAGGGCGTAGTGACGCTGGTCGCGGATCTGGATCTGGTCGGGGTCGGTCAGGTCCAACGAACGACTCCCGCAAAGCTCGAGGTGCGCCGAGCCGACAGGGGTCTGGAGATCGCCGCGGGTCTGGAGATCGCCGCGGGTCTGGCGACCGCCGCGGAGCAGACCAGAGTCGTTCGCTCGGCGGCGACCAGGTGGAGGGCCGTCAAGCGGTGCGCGAACTCCTGTTGGCAGGGCGACGACGCGTACGCGAGGTGTTCATTGCCGAAGACAGGGATGACTCCGGGGTTCTTGACGACATAGCTGAACTGGCAGCGGACCTCAGGGTGGCTGTCAAAGAGGTCTCGCGGACAAAGCTCGACTCGATTGCGCGCACCGAAGCACCGCAGGGTGTCATAGCCAAAGCTGCCGAACTGACCCCGGCAGCGCTTGAAGACCTGATCGCGTCTGACCAAGCGTCGCAAGCGCCGCCTTTCCTGCTGGCGCTCGATGGCGTGACCGACCCGGGCAACCTGGGAGCCTTATTGCGTTCCGCCGATGGGGCAGGAGTGACAGGCGTGGTGTTGCCACGTCACAGGGCGGTCCACATCACGCCAACCGTGACAAAGGCCGCGGCGGGTGCCGTCGAATATCTGCCCATAGCGCTGGTCGGCGGACTGGCATCGGCGGTCAGCCAAATGCGTCAAGCGGGTGTAACGGTGCTAGGCCTCGACATGGGCGGAACCCGCAAGCTCTTCGACATTGCCGACGCCGTAGCTGAGGGGCCAGTGTGCGTGGTGATGGGGGCCGAGGGCAAGGGCCTGTCGCGTCTGGTCGCACAGCGATGTGATGAAGTCGTCGGCATTCCCCTCCGTGGTCAATTGGCATCGCTGAATGTGGCCGCTGCCGGAGCGTTGGCCTGCTACGAGATTGCCCGCAGGCGGAAAGCGTGAGTTCACGTCACACTTCGGTTACAGCGTGTGCGGCAATGGCGCTGTTGCTGGCATTCGGATCGGTCTCGGCGTGCTCAGGCGAAGATGCGAAGCAGGCTTCCGACACCACGGATCTCGTCGTCAACCCCACGGCACCCTCCTCCCAAGGTGACGCGTGTTCAGACCCTAGAGGTGATCTCGACGCGGGAGCCATTGACGACCCCGCAGTGCTTGCACCACTCGCGGGAATTGACCTGATCGATGCGTCCGCTCGGCCTGTTGACGATCTACTCGAAGTGAAGATCCGTACCGATGGACCCATTGCTCTCGTGCCCGGAGCCACGTTCTATGTGGCTCAGGGTCAACCACTCGACCCACTCAGTTTTGAAATGCGGCTCACCGAGAACGGTGGAGCGTGGACCTTCACGTTGATTACATGGTCACCGAATGAACAGAGACGGCCCCTCGACATTGTCCCGACCGTCGACGAGAACACGCTGAGTTTCTCGGTGCCACTCTCTGACCTGCCGCCCATTGCCTTGATGCTCGGGTTCGGATCGAGCGTGAAAGCAACAGACGGCACCATTGTCATGGACGACTGCTCGAGTCTGTGGAGCCAGTCGTAGATCTCAGGCGTAAGACTCAGTCGTAAGTCAACCTCAGCCGGTGAAGTCAGGGGTGACCACTGCGGCCCGAATTGCTGGCCGCGTTGTCGTTGTGGTCGGGGCCGTGGTCGTGGTGGATGCAGTCGTCGCCAGCGGACATGGACTCACTTCGCCCGTTACCGCTCGAAGGGTTCGGTATGTTCGGGATGTCGCGCGACATCACAAAGAGCCCGAGGTGGGATTCGAACCCACGACCTGACGCTTACAAGGCGCCTGCTCTGGCCGACTGAGCTACTCGGGCCGGAAACGACATCCCCGACAGGTGCCCGATGGTACAGGTAGCCTCTGGTTCCATGGAACTCACAGATCGTGACCGAGCGATCCTTGACTTCGAGCGCTCGTGGTGGGCCGAGTCGGGGCCGAAGGAATCGTTGATCCGTGACAAGTTCGAACTGTCGGCAACCCGGTATTACCAGATTCTCAACGAACTGGTGGCGTCGGATGAAGCGTACGAGTATGACCCGTTGGTTGTTCGCCGTCTCCGGAGGCTCCGTGACCGGCGCCGTAGGACCCGTCAAGAGAACTACCAGGCGAGCGAGCCACCCAGAGGCTGATTAGCAAGAGGTCTACGAGAGGTCTAGTGGAGAGACGATGAACCGATTCGACGATGGACCAGCACCGGACGGCGGTGGAAACAACACCATGGCCGCGGTGCTCATTGGCGTTGCAGTTCTGATTGGCGTTGTGCTGCTTGCGAAAGGACTCTCGCAAGAAGGCGGGGTTGTCGAGACGGCCGCACCGAAAACCGAACAGACGACCATCACGACCGCCAAGCCCGATACCTCGGCTACAAACGACGATCAGGCTGGTCAGGGCGATACCACGACCACGGTGGCCAGTGAAGCCCGAAAGCCTGCGGAAGTATCGGTGATGGTGGCAAACGGATCGGGCGCCGCTGGAGTTGCCGGCACGGCTGCAGACAAACTCAAGGCGGCGGGTTACACAAAGGTCGATACGACAAACGCCTCGGTGGTCACCACCAGTTCTGTCTATTACGACGAAGGATTTGAGGCGGAGGCCAAGGCCGTGGCCAAGGTTCTCGGTATCAGCGATGCCGCCGTGGCCGCGTTGCCGTCGTCGCCCCCTGCTCAACCCAAGGGCGCCTCGGTGCTCGTGGTGGTGGGTCCAGAAGGAGCTTCATCTTCTAGCGGTGCGTCGGCTGGAACATCGGGTAACTCACCGGGTAACTCCTCGGGCAACTCCTCCAGCGGCGGCACAACAGCCACCTCGACGCTCTCGCCCGTAACTCGCTAGTCGGTCAACACCCGGCAAGATCGATGCCGGGATCAAGCCGTGACAGATCGTCCGGGTCGCTAGTGACTACAACCGCGTCGGTCGACCGAGCTACCAGTACCACCTGGGCGTCGATCACGTCAGAGGTTCCGGTCGCGCCGCAGAGTTGACCGGCTGCATGCGCCATGTGCTCGTCCAGATCGTGCACCTCGACCTCGTCGGTACGCACCACTCTCACGAGCCGTACTTGGCGCGCCGGGTTCCGCCAGGCCTGTGCGAGCGCTCCCGATGGGACGTGCACCTCATCGGCCAACTCCAAGAGCCGAATTATCCGTCGATCAGCCCGCTCGATAGCGATCAGTGCGCCTGCGTCAAGAACTAAAGGCCGAGGACGCTTCGTGCCCACGCGGTCTCCTCGTCGCTGGCCGGTCCCAAATCGGCCCTGATGTCAGCGAGGACATCGGAGAGGCGTTCTGTCTTGAGTCGCTCGTCAATAGCGGACGCAACCCACGCGCTTATCGAGGGGGCTCTACCAGTTTCCACCGCCGCCTTGGCTGCCGCTGCCGTGGATTCATCAACCGTGATCGTCAATCGCTGTCGCATACATCAAGCATACTGAATAGGCATTACGTATGCAGGCTGTTGGTGACGTGCAGCGGTGAAGCCCGAGAACTGATCATCCAAGCTGATCGAACTGTTCTGCGCCATGCGGAAAGCATTGCCAAGAATTGGTATCGGTGATTCAGAACGCGCTCAGTGCCCGTAACTGGTCGTTGAGCCAGTCGGCTGGAGTGCGTGAACGGATTCGTGCCAGCAGTTCGGAGGCTTCGGTGGCGCGCTGTGTTGGTGCAGTCTCCAACGCGTCACAGAGCACGTCTGCACACTCTGAGATGTCGAACGGGTTCAGGCTCCTCACCAATCCGCCTAGGTGCTCAAATGCGCCGGCTTCAGTGGAGAGTGCAACTGCACCGTCGCGCTCGTTGACCAACGGCCCTTCCATGGCAACCAGGTTCAGACCGTCACGGATGGGATTGATCAACAGCACGTCGTATCGGCGGAGTGCAGCCACGGAGCTGGGAAAATCGTCTGAGGTGTTCAGAATGATCGGCTTCCAAGTTGGAGTAGCCCATTTCTCGTTGAGCCGCGCCACCATTGCCTCGACCTCATTGCGGTATGCGAGGTACTCGGAGAGGCCTTCACGTGACGGGTAACAGAAGGCGCCGAAGACGACCTCGCCCCGCCAACGTGGATGGCGTTCGAGCAGGTCGTCGAAGGCGTGGAACCCACGCAGGATGTTCTTCGACAACTCGATGCGATCGACGCGCACGATGAACTTACGGTTGCCGATTTCGTCTTCGAGGCTTGCCAGGGCATCTGCGCAGCGCTGGGTCCCGGCCACCGATGTGATGTCTTCGGGGTTGGGGGCAAGGGGCGCCACGATCACGGTGGGAACCCGGCCTATGACCTGACGGCAAGTCGCTTGAAAATCATCCGCCCACCTCTGGGTGTGGAATCCGCAGATGTGATGTGCGGCCATCCCTTCGAGCAATTCCGAAGAAGCGACATCGGGTAGAACCCGTATCTGATCGGGGCCCGCGAACGGGGTGTGGGTGAAGTGCGCCAACCTCAGGTCTGGACGTTCGCTCCTGAGAACGGGAGCCATCAGGCAGAGGTGGTAATCCTGAATCAGCACGGTGGCACCTATTGGAGCGTCCTTGGTGACTGCTTCGGCGAAGCGTCGGTTGAAGGCCCGATATGTATCCCATGCCTCGTACCAGTGGGTGTCAAAGCGTGGTTCTCTCGAGAGGTCCCAGAGGCCGTGGTGGGCGAACCAGAGTGTCGAATTGCAGATCGTGTCGTAAACCATGCGGAAGGTGGCATCGTCGAAGTTGAGTAGTCGTGTCCGGAAACCCTCTGACTCGATTACCCCTTGGCTGGCGGCGATGTGATCACCGGGTGTTATGGCGGATGCGATCCATGTGGCTCCGGTTCCATGGACCAGCGGCCCCAGGCCCGACACCAGACCACCAGCACCCCGTCGTGCGGAGAGTTCGCCGGTCTCATCGGTGTGGAACGACACCGGTCCGCGATTCGAGGCGATGACGATGTCGGTGTCGGTGGGGCCAGTGTCGGTGGGGCCAGCGTTCATTGCAGCGACCCTACCGGTTGATTGTCCGGGAGATTCGGGCACTATTGGCGTGTGCACGTCGTTGCTGCGCCGGACAAGTTCAAGGGCACTGCAACCGCTCGTGCCGTCGCGGCCGCAGTTGCCGCGGCGGTTGAGTCGCTCGGTGGTACATGTGATCAAGCCCCCGTATCGGACGGAGGTGAAGGGTTTCTCGATGTACTAGGTGGCTCCAACCGCACCACCACGGTGAATGGGCCCCTGGGCGACCCGGTCAATGCCGGTTGGAGACTCACTCGTGGAGAAGCGGTGATTGAGATGGCTTCTGCTTCGGGGCTGCAACTCGTGGGAGGAGCCGATGGGAATGACGTGATGTTGGCATCGACCCACGGCACGGGCGAGTTGATCATGGCCGCATTCGAGGCCGGCGCGCGTCGAATCCTGTTGGGCGTGGGCGGATCGGCGACTACGGACGGAGGCTTGGGCGCGCTGAAGGCCATGTACCCACTTGGCCGCTTGCGTGGTGTGGAGATTGTGGTCGGTTGTGACGTGCGGACCCTCTTTGTGGAGTCTGCGGCGATATTTGCGCCTCAGAAGGGAGCAACGGCAGCACAGGTCGATCTACTGACACGCAGGCTCGAACGGCTCCTACACGTGTTCGTGGATGAATACGGGGTGGATGTGGGCGCCATGGAGGGATCGGGTGCTGCGGGTGGTCTGGCCGGAGGACTGGCGGCGATCGGTGCCGAACTGTCCTCTGGCTTCGACATCGTTGCCGACTCGATCGACCTCGACGAACGTATCGAGGGCGCCGATCTGGTGGTCACCGGCGAGGGATTCCTCGATGCCGAGTCCTTCGAAGGCAAGGTGGTCGGCGGGGTCGTGGATCTGGCTGGTCAGTCGGGTGTTCCGGTGCTGATTGTCGTCGGTGAGGCATTTGACGTGGTTCGTGACGCGGCGTTTGGTGAAACGCCTGGCGCAGTCACGGTTTTGTCATTGACTGATCTGTTCGGCAGGGAACGTTCCATTTCCGACACAGTCGGCTGTGTCACCGAAGCGGTAGCCGATTTCCTTGCCGCTGATCATGTTCCCGGCTGACGCACTGTGAAGATCGCTCGCCGTCATCACTCGCCGTCATCACCTGCGTCGGGTGAACGACCTCGCAGCGGCGATCACGAGTGCAATGAACACGACGACGACGGCCAACTTCACGATTCCCATCAGCGCACCGAACACCCATCCCACGACCGTGATGGCACCTATGACCGCCAGCAGGGCCACGATCAACCAGATCCAGATCGGCAGTGTGGGTCGTTCGAGTTCGTCGTCCACGATTTCGAGTGTACGCGGAGAGTTGTCAGAACTCGGATGACTCGACGGTCGAAAGTGGCGGAAGATTCGCCAAGACCATCTCGTCAACAGCATCGCTGCCAAGTGCCTCTGCTCGTGACAAGACCGCGGCCAGGACCTGGGTGGCCATCGGTGTCAGTTCTTCGTAGGTGCGGTTTCGATGACGCCGGATTCCCAGGTCGACCTGGGTGATGCTCTCCAAACCGAAAGAGGACGCGATGTCGATGACCAGTCCGATATCGACCCCGTAGCCGCGGGTGAACGGGACGCTCATGAGTGCTTCACGCCGCCCGGCGCACTCACCCGCCAGAGGTTGATCAATGGCGTTCAATTCGGGGAACAGGAGGCTCAGCGCCGGTCGTGCCATCAGTTCGGTAACCCGACCGCCGCCTTCGGGTCGATCGTCAATCGGTCTCTCGTAGCAACCCTTGACGAACATGACCGACGACTGCGTGAGCAATGGACCGACCAGGCCAACAACGAACGCTGCATCGAAATCGACCAGGTCGGCGTCG
>CAYQFM010000035.1:14113-15368 GCA_964416735.1 uncultured Iamiaceae bacterium
AGATCCCCGCTACTGGCATGCAGTGAGCGCCACATCGCCTCGCCCTTGCCGTGGCCGGTGACGTGGCTCGAGAGCACCTCGGACGCACGGATGACCTTTGCGCCGGCCGCGGTGGCAACATCGGCGGTGTCGTCGGTGGAATGGTCATCCACCACGATGATCTCGTCCACCAGGCCGACGGACGTCACCAACTCGTCTTGAATTGGCCCGACAATTCCCCCGATGGTGGGTTCCTCGTTGCGGGCCGGGATACACACCGATATGCGCTGGCCATCCTTGAGGTCGGTGAGAGTCTCACGATCGAATTGCGACCCATCGAACGTGCGAACCCGGGGGGAATCCATCCGCGCCATGCTCATGTATCCACCGAACGGGTGCAACAGCAGACATGTAGCATCGGCTCTGGACCAACGAAGTACAAACAAATAAATGGAGGAGACCATGAGCGTGACCGTCCGGGTGCCCCCGGTATTTCGCACCCTGACCGGTGGTGAGTCGCAGGTCGTCGTGCCAGAAGGAACGGTTGATGAGGTGTTGACCGCACTCGAAGCCGCACACCAGGGCTTCCGGGAGAAGTTGCTGGATGACTCAGGACAACTCGTCCGCTACGTGAACGTCTTCGTCGATGACGATGACATTCGCTTCATGGACGGGCTCGGAACCCCGGTGCCAGCAGGTGCAACCCTTTCGATCATGCAGGCGGTTGCCGGGGGCTGATCCCGGATTTCCGATGTTCTGGGTGTGACGTTCTGGGTCTCATGCCCTATTTCGAGGGCCGTATTACCCAATTTGATTCAGTCTTGTGTGATCCGGTGACGACACCACTTATACATAAGGTCGCAGATTGCGAGGATCGCGGCGGACTCCAGAGGCCGGCTGGCCGATCGGTATCTCTCGAGAGATCACCGGTCGGCCAGCAGCCTTTTTCACGCTCTCGCGTTCACAGGTTGCGAATTCCGCCTGAGTCTGGTTTGCTCTTAGCACTCTCATATCGAGAGTGCTAACGATTTCAGTGCAGTCAGAGTCAGTGCAGTCATAGTCAGACCTGTGGCACCGACCCCGAGGGGGTCGACCGCACCCAACGGAGGGAAAGCCGTAAATGCCGAAGATCATCGCGTTCGATGAAGAAGCTCGCCGTGGCCTCGAACGGGGAATGAACCAACTTGCCGATGCGGTCAGGGTCACCCTTGGACCGAAGGGTCGCAACGTCGTTCTCGAGAGGAAGTGGGGCGCCCCCACGATCACCAACGACGGT
>CAYQFM010000036.1:0-15294 GCA_964416735.1 uncultured Iamiaceae bacterium
CCTGCATGGCTTCGATGCGCGCAATGTCGATTGCACCACCGGATGAGCGCAATTGCTGATAAGGAGCGGCTGTGGCCGTCTCCGCCGCGCTGGTTGCGAGAGCGTGACCGGATGATGCAGCGGCTGAAAGAGACTTTGCATTCTGCCCAGCTATCGGAACGAGCCTTACGGGCAATGCCCATGGAGCGTTGAGTGTGGATCGTGCGCTTTCGAACTGGGCAGTTGCCTGTTCGAAGAGGGCACCAGCCTCGTCCTGATCGCCCGCCCGTAGCGCTTTCATGGCGTTTTCGGACTGCACCACGGCATTGTTGATCTTGGATCTGGCAGACATGACGGCAACGCCGAAAATCCCAACGGCGATGATGCTTGCGCCAAGTGCCATGAGTGCCGAGTTTCTGATTCGTCGAGCCCGACGCTCGGATGATCTCGCGTACGCCGACCAGAGCACGGGACCAACCGCCAGTGCCGCGACTATCGATGGAAGGCCACTGAATCCCATTGGGGTGATGTTGAGGACGGACTGCACGGCGAGCGCACCAACGACAGCGCACGCGATCGCGTCCCTGCGTCTGTTGCTGAGCAGGATTCCCAACGGAATGAAGGCCATGACGCCGGGTATCACCCACAAGGTTCCAACGGCACCTGCGGTGGCAATTCCTACAAGCCACACAAGCGTCCACCGTTTTGCCCGTACTGATGCAAGTGTGATCAGCACTGCAAAACCTGCCGTTATGAGGCTGTCATAGACAAAGAGTCCTGCTGGCTCGGCATTACTGAAGGCCGCGGCAACGGCAGCAATTGCTGCCAGAACCCGAGTGACCTGGGTTTCGAAACGGTTTCGAACCCCTTGCCACTTTCTTCTGCGCTTCCGCACAACAACCGGGCCCGCTGATTCCGTCGCAACATCAGCTCCGTCAATCATTCGCTCGCGACGATATCAGTAGTGGATAGTCCGTTATCCGCAGACAGGTCAGCAGCCGTGGACCGTAAGTACCTTGATCATCTTGCCTTCCCACTGTCCGGACTCGGGAATCACCCGTTCCCATCCTTCGCGTTCGTAGAAGCGAGTTGCCCTGTGGTTGTTCACGTCCACGCTCAAACGCATCCGCTCGAACCCGCGATCGGCTGCAGCGACCTCGGCTGCGGTGATTAGCGCCGTTGCGGCACCGGTTCCTTGGTTGTCGGGATCCACGGCGATGGACAACACGGCGAAGTCCGGCTTGGTGCTGCGTTTGTTGGATTCGTCGTACCGAGTTGTGGCAGCGGGCGGAGGGGATTGTGTCGCCGGGTCGCGACGGATCATAAACCGGAGGACGTTTGCCAGCTCCGGCCCAAAGAGAGCCCGAGCGCCTTTGGGACGTTGGATGCAAGAGAAGACGATTGTGGGAAGGAATCTCCGAGCAAAACCGGATGTTGCGTCGTTACGGATACCTCCGACGAGGAATCCGATGAGGTGTCCCTCTGCGTGGAAACCGGCAGCAAAGGGGGACGGATGGGCGCCGATGAATTGCCAGCGGTAGTAGCGCTCGACGACCTTTGGTCCGAGAAGTGTCATTGCAGACTCGGGAAAAGCCGCCAAATGGACCTTCACGACTCGGTCAAGATCTACCAGGGTGAGTGGAGCAATTCCGTCTCGCGGCTCCGAGATGCTCCCCAGACCGACATCCGATAGCAACTCGCCGGTTGAAAGACTGGGCGGAACCGATGAGTTGTCAGCGGACAGAACCCGGGTGACGGTTCGGTTGGAAACAAGCTTGGCAAGACGAGTTTTCCGGAGAGCCGTGAGAGCGCCGGGAATCAACTCCACCACGATGAGTGGAACAGCATGGCGACGAGCCAAAGAGGTTGATCGGACAAGGTGGACTGCTGGTGATCTGTCGTTGATGATCGCAACAACGACGTCTACGGGATTGCGGCCCGTGATGACTGACCAGCAGCCGTTTACATCCACGTGACGGATGGAAAAGCCCATATCCATGAGCTCGGCAGCGAGCATGGAAATCACCGAATTATTTGTGGAGTCGCTGTCTGGACCGGTGATGAGTGCAACTCGAGAAGTCATCTCAATTGTTTCCTTGGCCGGCAAGAAGCGGCGTTGGCTTGAGTCTTGTTCCTGCGCGGATATGCATCAGGTGTGCGAACCTAACACCAGCCAAGGTTGCATTGGCGGGGTGATAGACACGGTGCATGTTGGTCAGCGTCGTCATCCCCGCTCGTAACTGGGACCACTTTCTGGTTGCAACCTTGGAATCGCTAGCGGTTCAGTACCTTCCTCGAGGTGTCGGGCTTGAGGTGGTTGTTGGCCTTGCGGGCGAACCACCACCCGAGGTTCCAAATGGTGTCGAGGTGGTACACAATCCCTCTGGCAGTATCCCTGATGCTTTGAACTTGGCGATTGGAGCGAGCCGTGGCGAGGTAGTTGCAAGGGTCGATGCGCGCTGTGTGGTGGCGCCCGACCATATAGCCCGCGTGGTCGACGCTCTGTCGGATCCACAGATCGGCTGCGTTGGGGGTGCGGCCTTGGTGATGGATCGAGGCGGGTTCGCAAGTGCCTACGCCGTGGCATTCAACAGCCCGTTGTTGGGGCCGAGTGATTACAGGTACAGGCGTCGTTCGGGCTCCAGTAGCTCACCGTACTGTGCCGCGTGGCGACGTGAGGTTCTGGAGAGAACAGGGGGATTCGACCCGAGACTGTTGCGCAATCAGGACAATGAACTTGCCGATCGGGTTGCGAACCTGGGTCTGAGCGTCTGGTACGACGCTGACATCGTGGTCGGTTATT
The DNA here is from genome assembly GCA_964416735.1 of uncultured Iamiaceae bacterium. Lineage (GTDB taxonomy): Bacteria > Actinomycetota > Acidimicrobiia > Acidimicrobiales > Acidimicrobilacustridaceae > CAYQFM01. Next base: position 2,783 of record CAYQFM010000036.1, read on the forward strand.
TCAACGACCGGGAGTGGTTGGCTGCCATGCGTCATCATTATGAGTTTGGGTGGTGGCGCATGCTTCAGAGCGGACGGGGCCAGAGGGGTCTCGGGCGTCGTCATATCGTCTCCATCGGCTCCGCGGTCGGTGGGGGCGTGATGATCCTCGCCGGTCTTCGGTCTAGAGGTGCGCGGACCAAAATGATTGCCGGACTGGTCGCTGCATATGGATTGGCTGCGACCACAGCGTTTATCACAGCGCGACGCTTACGTGATGCACGTGGCGATATTGATCTTGTGCCGTTCAGTCCTGTCGGTGTGGCCTTGGCCCCTGCGGTGGCAGCGTCACTCGATGCAGCCTGGTTCGCTGGACTTCTGGTGGGAGCAATGACTGCCAGAGTGGCGAGTGAGGCCGAGTGAAGCCGAGTGAACAAGCAATCCTCGACGTGTTTGAACGGTGTCGGGCGCTTGAACGGCGTCAGCGGTTTATGGAAGGTGCTGACAGAAGATGGCCGAAGAGATTTTCCCATGCGGTCTTGACCACCGGCCACGAGCACTTCTCTGCCATGGATCTGGCATTGCGCGTCAGCGTCTGCGCCAGATCAGCATCATGGACAAGGCGGTCGACAGCCGCCGCCATGGCAATTGCATCCCCGTCATCCACCAGTAGGGCATCGGTACCGTCTGTGAGCAGGTAGGGCAATCCACCGACCCGGGTGGCCACTATTCCCATTCCGGCGGCGGCAGCTTCGATCACCGACACGGGGGTGTTGTCTACCTGATTGGTGTGCAGATAGATGTCGTGGTCGTTGAAGACTCTTCGCTTTGCTTGTGGGTCAAGGAACCCTGCGAACGTCACGACCTCGCTGAGCCCCAACTCCCGTGACAGTGATTTTGTGGCTTCGAGCATCCCGCGATCCTGACCCGCCATCGTTAGGGTGGCCTCAGGATGCACCTTCAGGATTTCGACCATTGCGTGCAGCGCCATCTGTGGGTTGTAGATATCCTCAAATGTGCGCATCCACAGCAGCCGAGGCGTCAAGCTTTCACGGGTCCTGTGGTCATACCACTCAAGCGCAATCGTGTTTGGTATGACCAACGGTGACTCCAGATCCGTGAAGCGCGACTTGATTGACCGCGATGCCTCAAGTTGGGTGGCCAGGAACCTGCTGGGCGCCACCAAGTGATCGGCTCGTGACAATGCATTGCGCACCCATTTCGGATGACGGGCGGCGAAGGCCGGGAGGCCTCCCGAGTGCAGGACAGCAATGGTTGGAATTCCGAACAGCTTCAGTTCGCGGATGATGATGTCGGCGAGGGCAAATCCCCAGCCCGTATGCACGGCGATAATGGCGATGTCGATGTCTTTTCGCCATCGCACAACGCTCGCGGCTTGGTCCAACATGCGTGGTATGCGGGCCGCATGCGTGGACGTTGCACGTACGGTCCATCCGTCCCGTTCAAACAGACCAGCGAGGATCTCCCCTTGAGTGGTCACCCATCCGGGCCTGGCGCCGACAATTGCCCCGATGACCAGGAGACGCGGATGGGTCACGGCCCTTTCCTCCAATGACGGTGGGTGTGATGTCGCAGTCAATGTAACAACCCCAGATGAACCGGTTCGAACCGCCTTGCCAGTGAAATTCTGGCTGTGGATGATTACAGCCGATCACGTCCAGCTGGCATAGTGGTCCCGGTGACATCGGAGGTCGGATACAGCGCACACCGATTGGATTCTGATGGGGCGCCAGCATGGACCCCACATTCGAATCCGGTCTGGTCACAGAGACGGCCAACGTTGAAGTGGCTATTTCTTATCGTCAATATGCTGATTGGCCTGGCAATGTCCCAGGCCGTCGCGGTTGCCATTATTCACGTCGCGCTGGTTGTCGCGGCGGTCTTCTGGGTCACCTTTCTCTCCAAGAAGTTGGAGAGCCTCATCTTTGTAGCGGCATATGTCGTAGGTGCCGATGTCTTATGGCGACTCACAGTGGTCGCTGCTCCATATGAACTCGGGAAGCACCTCCTAGTCGTTGTGTTGATGGCTGCGCTGATTCGATTTATCAGACATCCACGCCGAATCGGCACGCCGCTGTTTTATCTGGCGGCACTGACTCCTTCCGTGTTGATGGTCATCTTCCACAATCCGCCCACTTGGTCTCGTGAGATGTTCTCACAGGTGATGATGGGGCCGGTCGTACTCGGTGTCGGTGTGATCGTCTTCCGTCAACTGATCGTCTCACGAGGTGAGATGGTCAAAGTATTGTGGAGTTGCCTAGGAGTCATCATCGCCATTTCCACTGTGGTACTGGTGAGGGTCATCGAGGCTGGCGATATCGAGTTCAGGTCAATGTCGAATGCCACAACCTCAGGCGGGTTCGGTCCCAATCAGGTTTCGACGGTGCTCGGGTTCGGAGCAGTTGTGTGTTTGCTGTTGTTCCTTGCCATCCCGAGTCTGAAGGACAGGATCGGCACGTTGATTCTCGGGGTTCTATTTCTTGGGCAGTCGATATTCACCTTCTCCCGAGGTGGCCTTTACAGTGCCGTTGCTGCTATTGCAGCGATTGCAGTGGCGGCACTGATTGCATCGCGATTGCGGTCCCGGATGCTGTGGGTCGTGGTATTCGGGGTTCTGGGCTTTTTGGTGCTCTTCAACTTCATGGACGGTAAGACGGACGGAATGTTGGGGTTGCGGGTTGCGGATCGTACGACAACGAACCGAGGGGAAATTGCCTCGGGCGATGTTGAACTGTTTCGGAAAAATCCGATTTTCGGAGTGGGAATGGGAGAGTCGAAGGTGGAGCGCTTCACGCCGGGTTTGACAAAGTCAAATGCCCACACCGAAGCCACTCGATTGCTAGCGGAACACGGAATACTGGGGCTCGCAGCGATTGCAGCCGTGCTCGTGATGTTCGTCGATGCGATTAAATCAGCTAATACCGATTGGAACCGCCTAATTGCGGTCGGATTCGGTGTGTGGTCACTGATTTCATCCTCTCATTCGGCAATGCGAATTGCATTGATTCCATTTGTCTTTGCAATGACGGCTATTCGTGTTGGATCGGAAGAGTTGGATCCCGGTTCGGCTCAATAGCGGGTCATTTTGGTGTCATCCGTTAGCGACGATAGGTCTTGGGCCGAACCCGAGTTGGGCAATCTGTACCACCGCAAGGCGTTGCGTTGGTCAAAGATGGGCTAGTCGGTGATGGTCCGAGCGTTGGTTGCCATTATCTCTGGCACCGCCTCTCTCACGTGTCTCTTCAACACGCCACACTCGGACGGGATGCCCGGTAACAGTTTCTTTAGTAGCGCCCAAACCACGATGACATCGACGGCGGGCGAGGATTCTCGCAGATACCAACGGTCAACGTTGAGTTTCACCGGAAGAATGACATCACGATAGGTATCGTCTGAACCAGATGTCATTAGGGCTCGCTCCCATGCACCTGTCACCAACTGGGTCGGTCCTGCCATTCCTGGTGGTACGCTCAGAATCTCGGTCCAGATTTCCGATTCTCTGTCCACGTATTCGGGGGCTTCCGGTCGAGGCCCTAGAATACCCATCTCACCCGCGGCCACGTTCCATAACTGGGGGAGCTCATCAAGGTGGTAGCTCCGGATGTGACGGCCGATTGGGGTGATGCGTGGGTCCAGTTCGCCTCGCGTAATTGACGCTCCGTCGGCGAGACCGCTGCCCGTTTCCGCTCGCATCGATCGAAGCTTCCACATAGCGAAGACCCTCCCGTTTCGTCCTACGCGTGCAACCCTTATCACGCCCGGACCGCCGTCGCGCCTGATGAGTGCCCACAAGATCGCAACCACGGGCGCGCTTGCGATCGCAAGAAGGGCGGCAATTACGCGATCGGCAATCAGGCGCCCGCGTAGCCAATGAGATGGGCTTCCACGCAGTGAGTCGGCTACAGGGGTCATCAATTACTAGGAGCGGTGGCCAACGCGTCGAGTAAGACCTCGCAGATCCGGTCAACGTCTGTGAGGGTCAATCGCGTGTGAAGCGGGAGGCTCAAGGCTCGCGGGGCCATTGAGTCTGCAACCGGAAAGCCGCCGGGGTCAGATTCGCTGTTCTCTTGGAACCACCCGAAGGTGTGAAGCGGCTGGAAATGGACGCTGGTCGCAATATTGGCCGACTGAAACGCGTTGACGACGAAGTCGCGGTTTGTGTTGGGTGGAAGGAGGACGACCATCAGGTGGTCGGCGCTGTTGTCATCCGGGTTGGCGGGAATAAACTCGACACCACCCATTCCAGCGAGGTTCGTGCGGTATTGGCCTACCAAGGTGCGACGGTGGCGTTGCATCGCAGCAAAGCGAGTGAATTGCGACCGTGCCAGAGCGGCAAGGACATCGGGCATGTTGCCCTTGATTCCTGCAACGTCAAGGTCGTAGGAGCCGGTTGAATCAGGGCGGTAACGCGACCAAGCGTCGTGACTGAGGCCATGGAGCCGGAATGACCGAGCAAACGAAGCGAGCTCCGGATCGTTGGTTGCAAGGGCGCCGCCTTCGCCTGAAGTGAGATTCTTCGTGGCATAGAAGGAGAAACTTGCTCCAGCAGTGCCCTGACCGGCGACGAGTCCGCGGTGGTCGCGAGTCCCAAGTGCGTGCGCGGCATCTTCAATGAGGGGAATGCCCGCTTCGTGGGCGAGCTCGTGGATCTCGGGTGCCAGCGGTGTGCCTGCGAAATGGACACCGACCACTGCCTCAATTCCTGAACTGATAGCCCGTGAGAGTGCTTCTGCGGAGAGATTTAGGGTCTCTGGGTCGACATCGAGCAATACCGGGACCAGACCGCGATGGACCCCAACCAGTGCCGATGAAGCGAAGGTCCATGTCGGTACGCCTATACGCGCACCGACATTGAGTTTGAGGTAGGCCACGGCGGTCTCGAGTGCAGCGGTGCAAGAGGACATTGCGACGACATGGTCGATGTCCAAGTATCTTGAGAGGTCGTCTTCGAGTAGTTGACACTGCTCGCCCGTAGTGATCCATCCACTCCGGAGGACCTCGCTGACCGCCTCAATGTCGGCATCATCGATATCCGGAGAAGCAAAGAGAATGGGTTCGACGTGGGTGATGACCTGATCTTGCTGTGGTGGAGAATTCAATGGCTCGTCAGTTTGGAATGTGGTTTGAATAATGTCGACTGCGTCCGATGCTAGTTCGAATGACCCAGTCGAGTCGCCATGAATCACTTCGGAAGGTTGAGTCCCTCACTTGAATGCTGCAAGCGGGTTGCAGTCAAGTTGGTGCCTGAGATGGGAATGACCCACGTGGTAACGTTGGCACTCCGTGGGTGAAGTCAGGAGCCCTCGTCAGACGAAGGTGATATCCGAGTTGCAGGTTGATATACCGGTGCAGGCGACAGTTTCCGGATCTGAACCGGGTGATCTCTCGCAATTGAAGCGCTATCTGGGCGCCTTGCGACGACGTTGGGTTGTAGTGGCAGCCTGTCTGATTGTGGGCGTGCTATTGGGCTGGGTCACCACGCCGAGTGCCAAGGGATCGACCTTGGGCATTGATGGCGAGGTCTTCTTCAAGGCCCGTCATACCCTGCTGGTTGACAATGTCGGCACCTACGGCGTCGGTTCATCGAATGGTGGCTACACGGGCGCACCAAACCTGGAGCAGGCGGCATTTCTGGTCAGTACTGGCGATGTTCCCGTTCGAGTCGGCGAACGACTTCGCATAGAGCCGGAAAAGGTGACGGAGTCGGTTTCGGCTCAAGCACTCTCAAATGTCAACTCACTGACCATTACGGCGGTATCGCCCGATGCCAATGCCGCCGTGGCCTTGGCAGACGCGGCCGCTGAGGAGTTGTTGGTGGCCATGAAGGCCACAGCAGAACAGGAATACAACCAGGTACGCGACGAGATAATTGGAAGGCTCGACAAGCTCAAGTCTGAACAGGCCCAACTTGAAGAGCAGATCGAGGCTGACCCGTCGCAGAGCGATGTACTGCAAGCGCAACGTGACTCTGTGGTCAATCAGTATCGGTTGACGTACGAGCAGTTCCAGCAGATGGCCAACATGCCGCTGCCCTCAGCTGGAATTCACACGATTGAACCTGGTTCCTCGACGCCCATAGACAAGAGCGAATACAACCGAATCCGCGCAGCCAACATCGCTGGACCTTCCGGGTCGGCGGGGGTCACGACAACCACCACGCCCAAGAACCCCGATAGCTCGAGTGGTGGAATTGGTGCGCCCACCCGGGCAGGACTGGGCGGCATATTGGGCTTCTCCTTGGGTCTGGCCATTGTTCTGTTGCTGGACAAGTACGATACGCGGCTACGCCGTCGAGTCGACGTCGAAGCCGCAACGCTCCTCCCTGTTATCACCGAGATTCCACTGTTCTCACGTTCTGAACAGCATGAGACCGAGGTGATGTCTTATTCCATGCCGAGGTCGCGGGTTGCCGAGGCATACAGGGTCATCGGAACAGCCCTTCGGTTCATGGACGCAACCGAGCCGACATCTGGTGATGATGCACCGGAGTCAAGTTCGTGCCAGGTGATCTTGGTGACCTCTCCCAATCCGGGCGAGGGAAAGACGACAACGGCAGCCAACCTCGCAGCCGTGATGGCCGAGGGTGGCAAGAGCGTCCTCGTTGTGAACTGCGATTTCCGTCGTCCTCGCGTTCGCAAGTATTTGGTGGAGGCCGATGACCCCACGTCTGATCCTCGGGTGATTGCAGAGTCTGGATCAGTCAGAGCGATTGCGACACGCATTCCGAACGTGCGCTTGGTCACTGGAATGGGCGAAGGTGACAGTGGGCTGAGCCCTGTGGAAATCGTCGCAATGCAGCGCCAGATCGTGGCATTTGCACGTAAACATTTTGATGTCGTGGTCTTGGATACCGCCCCTTTCCTCACAACAAACGATGCCAGTGAAATGCTGCCGGAGGCCGATGCTGTGCTTCTGGTGGTTCGCGGCGGCAAGACTCGCCGTGAACATGCTCGACGCGCTGCAGAATTGTTGCGTCGCGTTGGGGCGAACGTGCTGGGCGTCGTTTTCACAGGGTCGTCGGACTCGTCATCAGCGGAGTACTACTACCACTATTACCTCGCAGATGGCACCGATCAGTCACGAAATGACGGTTCCGGGCAGTCCATCGGCAACGACAGTCGTCGCGGCAGAGTCGATTGGTCCGCTGGAAACGAAGAGTTGGTTGGTGCGTCTAGAAGGTCTTCTTCAGAGCCATCCCCCTCCGGACGTTCACTGGGTGCCAGCCGTCTACTCCGGCGCGGTGACTCGGACGGCTGAGTAGAACCGGTTTGGGTGACCCGGATCGGAGTCCCGAGGCTTTCGCCGAACGCCCACCTACCAATCCTCGATCTGATCTGTTATCGAACCGGTTGGCCAGGGAGCCCGACATCTTGTGGCGTCAAGTATCCCGCGGTGCGGTGCTGTTAGGTAAGACGGGCGGTATCGTCCGCATCTCGCACACTGGGTTGGCAGTGTGGCTGTGCCTGGAAGCGCCCCGTTCGGTCGATGAAATCGTGGAGATGTTGGCGGTCGAGTTTTCGGCTGATCCCGCTCTACTGACAAATGATGTCCTCCAAACTGTCGTCGAGTTCCGAGAACTCGGTCTTGTCACCGAGATTGGGTGATTTCCATGGGGGAGGCAATCGAAGCTGGAAATTGGCGCCGTGAAATCGGTGAAACATCAGTCACCGCTGTACTCGCAAATCATGGGCTGTTCAACCATGTCGTGAACGGACCTGCATCCGGCATTCCCGATGAACCGCTGAATGACTTGCACTGGAGCAACCTATTGTCTGACGTGAGTCAGAATCGCTTGTGGTTGGTTGCGGCTGCTGCGGTCAATACGGGTGTGCTGCCGGTGACAGTCGAGCAGGCGGAGCAGATCTTGGACGGTGAAGAGCGAGCAGTCTCCACCCTTCTGCGGGTGGAGCAGGCCACACTGCAAGTGGCAGATCTGCTGGCATCAATTGGATCGTACGGAGTTGACTTTCTGATTTTGAAGGGACCTGCACATGCGCAGATGCTCTGGGCCGATACACAGTTGCGTGCATGGGGCGATCTTGACATCCTCGTACCCGAGCCCCACATGGCTGTAGTAGCAGAGACGCTGGTAGCTGACCTAGGCGCCGTCTGGCATGACCGGGAGGCGGACCGCCAGAACGCAATAAGGTTTGCCAATAGCATGACATTCACCCTGCGGTCTGGCGTGGAAGTCGATCTGCATCTAACCCTGTTACGGGGGCCGTTCGTGGAAACACTGCACCGTGACGACCTCTGGAGGGACAACTCGACGGTGCAAGTGGGCTCGCGGCAGATGTCGGGTCTGTCGCCGGAGGCGATGGTTGTGCATGCATGCATGCATGCATTGAGTAACGAGTATGGACAATTGACGCGCCTGCGAGATATTGCAGAGGGTCTCCGTGAAGGTTCGGGAGTGGATCACCATCGTGTGATCACCCTTTCTGAACAGTGGAATTGCGAAGCGGTCGTGGCCTCTGCAATTAATCGCGCCGCATCCATATTTGGGTCAGCCGGCGATCTAGCCCTTACTGACTGGGCAGCGTTGCGTCCCGGCACAGCCAGACAGCACCGTTGGATGGGCTACTACCTGGGTAAGCGACGAACCGACCGAATGTTGTTTGCACTTTCCATTGCCGAAGCCATCCAACATCGAACTCGACGAGTTGCCTACTTGCGTGGCCTTGCATTCCATGGGGGGCGCGACCCCTTGCCAGTCAGGTTGCGGCGACTGCTCTTCGACTGACGTGTTCACGCCGAGACACGCACCCCGACGAGGACGCGTCGATAAAAACATGCTTAGGAAACAGAAACACCCGCCTCTGCAGACGGGTGTTTCTCAGAAATCGCTGGAAGCTTTGATCAGGGAGCGGGGATTGCCACCGTCCAAGCGGTCCAGTTGCGATCTGTGCCAGTTGCGCCCGCATAGTTCCAAGCGGCGCCCATGCCGCCACCGGTGCTGTTGTCGCTGTCGCCGATGGCGATTGCCCGGTCCCCGTGATTGGACAGGAAGTTGTTGTCGCGTACCGTACCGGGAATTGTGACCCAGTTGATGGGTCCACCCACGTCAAGGCCGCCGTACCCACGCAGCGCTCCCAAGCGAACGACCTTGTTCGGAGTGGGCGGCGTCGAGCCGAGGGCAGGGAACGTGACTCCACCGGTACCGTTTCCTTGTGCCACCGCGGGAAGGGCCAGCGGAGCACCGTTGGGATCGCGATAGACGGCAGCCGAAACACGTAGTCCGCCGTAAGTGCTGGGGTCGTTGTTTGGAGCGTAAGTGCCCCCGCTGATGTCACTCGTTTGGAGCACTCGTGCAATCAGATAGGTGCGAACCGAGTAGATGCCGGTACCACTGTCCTCTGGGCCCCAAGACTGTTGCACGCCGCTGATGTTGGCTGGGATGTTGATGACAGCACCCTGCTGCGAATATGCAATCAGGCATAGCCAGAGATCACCGGCTGCTACCGGTGTGGCGAGGCTGCCGACGACCGGCTTTAGCATCCTGGTGCTGGAGCCGATGGCAGGTCCGTCGTACGCGGCGTCTGAGGTAATGAAATCCGGCGGAACGGGGAAGATCGACTGTGCGGCGGCTGCCTGCATTGACAGCACCGTCGGGGCCACCCACGCCGCCGCGGCTCCGGCCGCTGTTGCGGCCACGAAACGCCGACGTCCAAGGTGTCCGGTGCCGCCTGCCTGGTCTTCCTTGTTGACTTCGTTTTGCATCTGGTTGCCCTTGCTATGCGTTGTCGTATTGTCCCGTGGAGACACTAGAAGATACATCCCCAGAAGAAAATTTCCAGTGTTTTCAAAAAATTAAGGCTGCTGGGCATGTCATGGATCATCGAATGGCCTATGTCCGTCGGGTCACGTTCAATCAGGCGACCCTCACGACCAACCGTCACGGTGTGTCGTAACCGGACTCTATCAGGCGGTAAACGTCTGATACCGGGATTTCTGAAGTCTGCATCGGGGGCATCGAGTCCGAACCATGTTTCGTTTGTCATGTGACGCGGCATGATCCGGTGCGATTTCTAGGTGAAATGTGTTCACAGAGCGTTGATGACTTCATTCCAGAAGCGGGCAAGGTTATTCCACTTCAGGGCATCGCCGAAACGGTGGTGTGTGATGCAAACCGCGTACATGCAATACGCGAGGTCACGGATCGCGGTTGTGTCGATGGGTGCAGACCCTGGCGTTGGTTCGAGTAGGCGGAAGGCCGTTTCCCGTGCCGCGTCGATGCTGTCGTATGTCAAAACTCCGGAAATCATGTTTGCCGTCAACCAGATGGATGGAGGGCGCAACGGTGGTTTCGGTGGACACTTCGCAGTTGATCCGTTGGAGTTGGCCTCAAAAATTATGAGGCGGACCTTGCCATCCTTAGCTTCGATGAGGCGTTCTTCAACAAGGGTTGCTGGCGTGGTTCCGGTCCGCGTGGCCACATCGGTGGCCACGGCCTCAGGGCCTTGATCAGTTCCGTAGCGGGAGTACCACTCAACTGCCCACCGAGTCTCGGAATCAAACGTTGCTGTGCCGGCATCAAGTGCTTCGTCAAGTACCCGGTAGATCAGTTGTAGTGCCGTGCGAACCGACATCGAAGACCCATCTGGTTCGGCTACCCCTGCGTATGCGGTGAAGACAGCCAATCCCTCTCCTATTGCCGATTGCGCTATGTCTACCGGCGCGATCCTGGCGCTGCGCATCCGATCAAGGTCAGCGGGGAGCCTTTGACGTAGGGCGTCCAGGAAGCCGATATTTGTTGCAATTGCCGCAGACGGTGGACGTTGTCTGCATACCAGCAGGACCGAGGATGTCAACGCGTTGGAGTTGGACTTCACGCCTTCTGGACGCTCTGTGCGTAGTGGCCACGTCTTCACGACGGTGATTCCCGTGCGGACGAGAGCGCTCAGAAGCGCCTCCCATGCGGTGGAACTGCGACCATCCGCATGGCTCTGGGTGCGCTGGTACCCGTAGTAGATGGTGAATGGAGCGTCGGGACATTGGAGGTCACGAATGGCCGACAGGGTGTTGGTGAGGCCGACTTCGAAGTGGGCGTGGGCCGCTTCGAGATCGCCCTCGAAGCGGCCCGGGTTCGGGACGATCTGATCGCTGTGCGGTACATGTTGCTTGGTGGTGTCGTCGGGCCAGATGTCGCCGAGGGTGAGGCGCAACCACGGATAGAAGAGTTCGGACAGCGCTGCGTAGTCGAACATGTCGTAGTAGGGAGGGTCAGTGCTCACCGTGAACACTGGGTTGCTGGCCTCCGTGGAGGTGGACAGCGGAGTAGTGGTGAACATCGGCGAACTGGATTTCGGCGAACTGGATTTCGGCGAACTGGATTTCGGGCGCGCGGAATGGCTGATCTCTTTCGTAGTTTCGTCCTGATGAGGCTGCTGCCCTGCTGATATCGCCATGGAGGCCAGTTCGTCAATGGCTGAACCGCATGTGATCTCTGCCGCTGGCCCGACGGGTAGGGCAGCCACTGCCGCTACTACGTGATCCAAGGCATTGCCCCATGATCCTGTCGAGCCAGAAAACGGATCGGCCTCTGGAAAATCTCCGTAGAAGGCATATCCGGGTTGGATGAACGACTGCTCCACCGAGCCGTTGGCCCGGTTGTGAACCGTCATGGTCGAAACCCGATTCGCCATTCTCGAGATCGTGATGGCGAGGTAGGTGGTTACGGCATCGGTGTAGGCAGTTGCACCGCGGCCACCTAGGCGTAATGGGGTCTGATCGTCGGGTTGGCCCGCCGCAACCGCATTGACGTGAATCCCCGTGCGCATTTCGCCCAGTACGTCACACGCGGTTGTCATCAACAGTCGTTGACGAGGGGTGAGGATGTCTTCGAGGGTCTCTACTCCGAAACGCCCGATGTTGCCGGACGACGTTGGTAACTCGTGGCCGACGACGGGGAATGGACGGCCTTTGGGCCATGCACCTAGAGCAGCGGCTTCCAGTTCGTTTGACGCGTGGGTCCAAGCTCTGCCGCCACGGGGTTTGGCGGGGTTCGCGAAGGTCTGGATGGCGATGAGGCGTAAGCCCAGGTGTGAAGACCTGCCCTGGGAGCGGATGGCTTCTGCATCCGTGGTTTCACCACAGGTCGGACACCGGAAGTTTGCACCGGTACCAACCTTCAGGTCACGGAGGTCGTCGGGCTTCGGACCCCGTGTCACTTGGAACCCGAGGCGGGTTACTCCGCTCTGGTCCCCGCTGGGTATCGGGCGAACATGCCACGGGTTGGTTTTCTTCTTCGACAACCACCAGGTGGACAGAAGCGGTACTTCTGCTTTGCAACTCTCGTTGGAGCATGTAGCGGTTCGAGTCCAGAGATATGACACCGCCTGCGTCGGTGAACCGTCTATTGCGCTCGGCTCCGGATATGCGTGACCGATGCGACGTTTGACCTCGTCGATCAGGTCTTTCCCGTACGCCGCAATGTCGGTGGCGATTCCCATCATGGGGGAGGCGGCCGGATCCATTGGTTCGTGGCTCGGGTGGATGGGGCCGAGGCCCGCA
>CAYQFM010000037.1:0-4604 GCA_964416735.1 uncultured Iamiaceae bacterium
TACCGAGTTCTCAAAGGCTCAGCCTCGGCGAGGTTGCATTACGGTGATCCGTCACTCCGGCCGTTCGGTGACCTCGACATCATGGTCAGAGCGGCTGACATCGACCGCGTGATTGCCCTTCTGGAGGCTATGGGTGGTCAACGTCGTTACTTCGAACCACGCCCCGGTTACCTGCGACGCTTTGGCAAAGGTGCTGCCGTGGTTCTCGACGAGTACACGGAGATTGACATACACCGCACAATTAGCCCAGGTCCTTTTGGTATGAGGCTCGACCCGGATCTGTTCTTTGACGGCGAGAGCAGATTTGCGGTCGGTGGGCGGCTGATTTCTGCGCCTCGACTTGAAGAGCGTCTTCTCCACGCTTGTCATCACGCGGTGCTGGGTGACGCGGTTCCACGGCTTCTGGCATTACGTGATGTGGCCCAGATCCTGACCGCAATGCCGGTCGATCATGGGCGTTTGATGTATCTGGCCGAAAAGAGCGGGGGAGGAGCGGTGGTTGCGCGGGCGGTGACGATGACACAGCGCATTTTCGGCCTAGATGATGCATCGGTTACCACACGATGGGCCTCTAGATTTGTACCAACGGGTCGCGATCAGATGCTTCTGAATTTTTATGCTGGCTCCCATCGCTCGTCCGCGCGTCTGACGGTGGAATCCGCTCGAGAGATCGACTTGTGCGGCGATCGGGCAGCGTTCTTGTTTGCCAGCGTGTTTCCGTCGGACCGTATTGGTGTGGAAGGTGTGAACAGGTGGCGGTCTGGCCTCCGATCGATCCTGCTATCTAGGTCGACCCAGTCGAAGTCGATCTGATGAAGTCGTCACGAACACGAGGAGTTCCATCGACGCGAGGCGTTCCACTTGATTGGAAGCTTCTCGCAGGCATTGTCTTCGTGACCACCTTGGTTGTGGCGGTACTTGACCGGCGTACGCTCAGTGGTCTTATCGTTATGCCGCTACTGACAGTCGTTGCGCTTCCCGTAGTCGCCAAGTTGGCGCAGGCCGAGAAGCGTTTCGACTTGCTCGGGTTGATGCTGTTCTCGTTGGCGGCCCACTTTGCCCTCTCGATTCCGAGGTTCAGGGGAGCGGTTGATGCTCGCGCTTATCACACGGTTGGAGTCGTGCCCATGGCACTGGGTGTCTTGGGCGCGACGATGATCCGTCCACATGTGGCGTTGGCTTTCATTGTTGCAATGCTTGTGTCGCTGCTGGTGCCTCGTTCAGCCGAGGGCAGGTCGATACGGTCGGGGCCACGGGTAGCAGTGCTTCTCTTGGTTCTGGTCGCCGGGTCAATTCTTGCTAGGACCACCGTCGAGTTTCTCGATCTCGAGAACCTGAATTCTGAATCTGTGGAGTTCGCCTTTAACCGCACGGAACAACGTACCGATCAAGGTGGGTCGAACCTTTTGGCTGTTTCGCGAAGATCGATGGTTTCGGAACGATGAAGGACGAGACTGAGCCCGTGGAAAGCCAAGTGGCACCACGCTCACGAGGGCGCCAGCCTCTTGGTTGGAGCCGTCTTGGACAGGATCCCGATAGGAAGAATGGACCCGCACGTGGCTCGCGCAAGAACAGGGGCCGCCAACGCGGCGAAGTCGATTGGCGGATCTTGGCGTTTCTCGCCTTGGGAGCAGCGCTTACGTTGGTGCTTTGGTACGGGCGTGCGGACTCGAGCATGAGAACTGGGTTGGTGACCATACCGGTACTCGTGGGGGTGAGCCTTCCGATCATCTCCAAGGTGGCGAAAGGCGAGAAAAGATTCGACCTGGCCGGCCTTATGGCCTTCTCAATTGCGGCTCGGATGGCCTTCTCCGTGCCTCGTTTCAGAGGTGGGGCGGACTCTTCCGTGTATCACACCGTTGGTAAGTCGCTTTCAGCTTCATTTCGCAGCTTGGATTTCACGGTTGAAACCGGAAGGCAGATTCCCGGAACGGGTTCGGTGCGTTACTTGACCGGTCTGGTTCAAGTCTTCACATTTGATGACTTCTACTCGACACTGCTCGTGTTTACAGTTTTCGCGTTCTGGGGTACATGGTTTTTTTACCGGGCCTTCACCCTTGCTGTTCCTGATGCCCGCCACTATCGCTATGCCAAGCTCGTCTTTTTGTGGCCGTCGATTCTCTTTTGGACATCAAGCATTGGCAAAGAAGCTTGCATGACCTTCACTATTGGCTTGGCATCGCTGGGTTTGGCAATGGTCATTGTGCGGCGCTGGTGCGGTTTCGTTTGGGTCGTGTTGGGCGTCACCACAACGGTGATGATCCGTCCACACATGGGCATGGTCTTTGGTGTGGCGGTGTTGTCGGTGCTGCTCATGCCTCGGGGCGCGGGCGGCATGAACCTGCAATTTGGCGCACGCATCGTGGCTTTGGTGGTTCTGTTGGTTGGAGGCTCGATCCTGGCGCAGACAACCGCTGAATTCCTCAACCTCGAGAACCTCGGCAATGAATCGATCGAGACTGCATTCGACAGGACCGAGTTCATGACGGATCAAGGCGGGTCGAATTTTACAGCAGCGCGGGTGCAAACCCCTGCTGACTATCCCTGGGCGGTTGTGACGGTGCTGTTTCGTCCCTTTCCATTTGAGGCCCACACGGTTGAGGCAATAGCCACTAGTGCCGAAGGCTTATTCTTGCTTGGCCTTGTTGCGGTATCGGGCCGCTCACTGCTGGCCGTGCCGGGCGCGGTGCGGAAATTTTCGTATGTCGGGTTCGCGGCTGTGTTTGTTCTCGTCTTCTGTTTCGTATTTTCTGTTATTGGAAATTTTGGGATCCTTGCACGACAACGGACTCAGGTTCTTCCGCTGCTCTTTGTGCTCGTGTCGCTTGCGGTTGGACGTAGCGCCGGAAACAAGAGGCGCGGGCGTGGCCGTCTAAGCAGCGCCACCAACAACACTGATACCTCCAACAACGCGACCGAGAGCGTTGGTATCGACGCCACCCATTTCGTGGCTTCAAACGTCAGGAGGATTATGCATTGACTTCAAGCCTTGGCACGCGAAGCGGACTTGAAATGCGACGTGCTTCGCATCGCGATCACAGCGCCATCCTGAAGCTGTGTGCCTCCGCTCTGGGCTGGAGCGACGATGACCCAAACGAGGCATTCTTCGCTTGGAAGCACGTGGGGAATCCGGTCGGTGAGTCGCCGATGTGGATTGCGCTCGATGGTGACCGAGTTGTCGGGGTGCGGGTGTTCATGCGCTGGCGTTGGAGACAGAGCGACGGGTCAATTGTCGAGTCAGTGCGAGCTGTCGACACCGCAACGGACCCGGAGTACCAAGGTCTCGGGATCTTCACCGATCTGACACTGGCGGCGGTGGATGAGTTGACGGAAGAGGGTGTGGGGTTCGTCTTCAACACGCCTAACCATCAGAGTCGCCCTGGTTATCTGAAGATGGGCTGGGAAGTGGTGGGGCGGGTACCGCTTTCCATGCGAATCCTCCGTCCGTCAGGGGTCACCCGAATGACATTCGCGAATGTGCCAGCCAAGAAGTGGTCTTCGCTTGCCAGGTTGGGCCTGCCAAGCGAAGAGGCATTTGACGATGCTGAAGGCCTTGCCGCACTGCTTCGATCTCAGCCGAAGACAAATCTTCTTTCCACCGAACGAACGGTTGAGTTTCTCCGCTGGCGCTACTGGTTTGAGCCGCTCGGTTATCGGGTGTTGCTTAGGGCAGGCCTGGTCGAGGACGGATTTTCCGTCTACCGCCTTCGTGAGCGAGGTCGGGCCGTGGAATTGACCCTGTGCGATGTCATAGTGCCGGATGGAGACCGGCGGCTTTGCCGCGAGGCCACAGCGGAGTTGGCCAAGATCGCAGGAGGGGACTATTTGGTGGAAGTGTCCGATCGGCTTGTCGGTCCGGGTCCAGCTCTACGGGTTCCAAGTGCGGGCCCAATTCTCACGTGGCGTGCAATGACCTGTGCTTGTAGGCCGAGGCTCGCGGACTTGTCCTTGTCCCTCGGTGATGTGGAGCTCTTTTGATCGACCTGATTGGCCTACAACCAGTGATTGGCCTACAACCATACGGTCAGTAGCTCCCGGGGCCGGTCCATCATGATCATTACAACAGTGGCGTAGTCTGGGCACCGGGGCATACGCTCCACCCGCTATCACAGCTGTGGCCAGCGCCACCCCAATGGCCTGCAGACGGTTTAGTGAAGGAAGGTCCATTGGGCGACAACCAAATCGCAAGCAACAAATCCTCGCGGAAAAAGATCTGGCCCGCGGTGCGGTTCGTGGTTTCGGGCCGTTGGCGATCGCTACTGACGATCGCGCTATGTGCCTTTGTCGGCGGTGCCGCTGAGGCCTTCTTCCTGGTAATCGTGACGCGTATTGCCTTTGCCGTAACCGAAGACGCCAACAGGGTTGAACTCATGGCAGGCATCGACCTGTCGATCCGATGGGTTCTCTTGCTGGGCGTAACCCTAGTGTGCGTACGCGTCGGCTTCGCCCTTATCGCAAACTCCCAAGCAGCCTCGCTCTCTTCATCGACCGTGGCTCGTATCCGCCACAATCTGGCCCGAGCGTTCCTAGGCGCATCGTGGCCCGTCCAGCAATCACAGAGCGGTGGGAGCCTCCAGGAGTTCATCTCCAGCTACAGCAATTAC
>CAYQFM010000037.1:4614-11753 GCA_964416735.1 uncultured Iamiaceae bacterium
TGGCCGGTCTCAACACTGGCATGATCGCCGCGGCAAACCTTGCCGCTTTGATCTGTTTGGCCGTAGCGGTGGGTCCCATGGGTGCATTGACCTTGATCATCGCTGTGTCGGTGCTCGGTCTTGCCCTCCGACCGTTACGTGCAGTTATCCAGCAACGATCACGCACGCTGACTCGCACCGGCATGGATCTTGCGGTATCGGTCAACGAGGTGTCCGACCTGGGCCTCGAACTTCACGCATTCCAAGTGCAGGATGCGGCGGCCGAACGAGTCGACAATCTGATTGACCGTACCCAGCACCACAGCAGAAGGCTTATCTTCACTCAAGGACTCTTCGCGCCATTTTACATCGGCATGGCGTACATGGCTGTAATCGTTGCGCTGGGTCTCGTGGCTCTTGTATCAACACTGAATCTTGCATCACTCGGCGCGGCAATGCTCGTAATGTTGCGATCACTCAGTTATGGACAAGCTGTACAGGGAGCATTCGTCACACTGTCTTCAAACGCTCCAGTGATGGAGATCCTTCAAGATCAGTTGAAGTCCCTCGAGGCTGGCCGTCAACGTGATGGCGGTGAGTCGGTCGGCCAGATAGAGACGATCACCGCGGACGACATCACGTTCGCCTATACCGCCGGCCAGGACGTTCTACACGGGGTCTCCTTCACAATCGAACCGCATGAGATCGTGGGCATCGTGGGGCCATCGGGGGGCGGGAAGTCGACTTTGGTTCAACTCCTCCTCGGTATACGCGAGCCCACAACAGGCCAAGTACTCGTAGACGGACGCGATATCACCAGATTCGACAAAGCTGAGTGGGCGCGAAGAATCACGTTTGTACCGCAAGAGTCCCATCTCATTACAGGGACCATTGCTGAAAACATCATCTTCCTTCGCAATGGGTTCTCCCAACAGGACGTGGAAGAGGCCGCGCGAAAGGCGCACATCCACGATGAGATAGTCGATTTCCCCGAAGGTTACGAGCGCAAGATCGGAACCTCTGGGGGTCATCTCAGTGGGGGTCAGAAGCAACGGCTCTGCATCGCACGCGCACTCATCGAAGACCCAGATGTCCTCATACTCGACGAACCCACGAGCGCGCTCGACGTTCGCAGTGAGCATCTCGTTCGTACCACCCTGGAGAGTCTCCGAGATGAAATGACGGTCATCATCATCGCCCACCGTCTCTCAACGCTGGACATCTGCGACCGGATCTTGGTTATCCAAGATGGCTACGTAAAGGGATTCGACACCCCTGAGAGGCTGCGCCAATCCTCTGCGTTCTACAGCGACGCACTGCGTCTTTCTGGCCTGACCTAGTCACGGGATCACCGCCGCTGGATTTATGGAACCGGTATGCTTCTTCGAGTGGTCGGGGATCTACTGGCAATCCTAGGAGGACGGCCCTCGTTCCCCGATCTGCTTCACGTCGGGCGCCCCAACATCGGTGACCGGATGCGATTGCAGCAGCGCTTCGACGAGATTCTCGACCGGCGATGGTTCACCAATCACGGCCCTGCTGTCGCGGAGTTCGAGGTGGCTTTGCGGGAGTTTCTGGAGGTCGACCACGTCATCGCCGTATGCAACGGCACACTCGGACTGGAAATCGCCACACGGGCTTGCGACGTGACCGGCGAGGTGATAGCTCCGTCATTCACCTTCGTCGCAACGGCTCACGCCATCCAGTGGCAGGGCCTCACTCCTGTCTTCGCGGATATCGACCCCGGAACCCACTCAATCGATCCGGAATCCGTGGTGAAGGTGATCACTCCGAGGACTTCAGCGATCGTGGGGGTCCACATGTGGGGTATCGGGTGTCGGACCAGCGAGTTGGAGACCATAGCGGCGGAGCATGGCCTCACCGTCATCTATGACGCTGCCCATGCCCTTGGATCCACACACAAGGGTCGCCCGATCGGTGGTAACGGAAGTGCTGAGGTTTTCAGCTTCCATGCCACGAAGTATGTGAACGCCTTCGAGGGAGGCGCGATAGCCACCAACGACGGTGATCTAGCCGAACGGATCCGGAACATGGTCAATTTTGGATTCGCTGGCTACGACAGGGTCGAGTCAGTGGGAACAAACGCGAAGATGAGCGAAATTTCTGCTGCCATGGGACTCACGTCGCTTGAGTCAGCCAGTGGTTTCGCTCAGTGGAACCGTGAGATGTGGCACCTTTACAAAGATGGCACAGTGCACGTTCCCGGCCTCGAGTTGTTCGAGTACCCCGAGACCGACGCGAACCCCTACCAGTACGTCGTCGTGGAGGTCGCGGACGACTGCGCCTTGACGCGAGACCAACTCGTAGAGGTGCTCCACGCCGAGGGCTGCCTAGCCCGACGGTACTTCTACCCGGGTGTGCATCGCATGGAACCGTATGCCTCATCGAGCCCGATGGCGAGCCACTGGCTCCCGAACACAGAGGCGCTGACGACGCGGGTGATGGTGCTACCCAACGGCAGCGGTGTGACCCCACGAGATGTCGAACAGGTGTGCGCCATCATCACAGCGGCAGTCAACTCCGCACCAGCAGTCAGAGAGGCAACAAGTTGGCTTCCGAACTCCGTTCGGTAGCGGCGGCGCCATCGACGGTACCGTTGGCTGGACATGACAGGCCAAGGCGAGACAGCGTCGTCTACCCGTGGCCCGGGGTGTTGTTCTCGAGCCGGTCAGCAGCATGGCGGGTCTCACCGGTCGCCACACGGTCCCGAACCCTTGCGCACATCCAGCGGATGAATTCCTTGAAACTCGAGCCCGGCGCAGTGGCGACGACCCGCCACAAGCCCGCCATTTTCTGTCGTGAGATGGGTGGCCGTAACGTGCTCGAGAAGAAAACACGATATAGATAGGGAATCCTTTCCGACCTCACGATGTCCGCTGCTCTGCCCTCGTGTTTCGCAAGTCGCAAGGCGCCAATCAACAGGTCGCAGCGTTGCTCAACGAGAGTAAGAGGATTCCATGTGGACCCGTCGTTGAAGCGGTGTACCGACATCTCTCGTTGGATAATGGCTATAGGGCCACCCTCAGCCAATAGGAAAAAGATCAGCCAGTCCGATGCGCGTAAACCGTCAAACCAGAGCGGAGTCGAAGGAAGCAGCTTTCGCCTGTATACCAAGCTGGACATGTGCGGGTTCGTCACCTTGGCGAGGCTCTCCAGACTCAGAGACTCATCCTCCTGCATGAACGAATCGTCTCCCCAGTTCCATCCGTTAGGCCGGTCACCGTCAGTGCACGGCGTGGAATGAGCGGATGATGATGCACGTGGTATTGCTCTTAGTTGCGCCACTTGGCGAGCGAGCTTTGATGTATCACGCCAGTAGTCGTCGCCTTCTAGTAAAGCAACAAATTCACCCGCCGCCGCCTCTAGTGCCCGCCGGAGATTGGGCTGTACACCAAGATTCTGCGCAGCTTGCAGGATACGAATTCGTGAGTCGCCCTGGAAGCGGCGCACCTCTTCCAGGGTCTCATCGGTCGAGCAATCGTCGGCGACAAGCACCTCGAAAGGCTCTTCGAATTCCTGCTCCAAGACACTCGCGATTGCCTGATGAATGTATTGTTCGTGGTTGTACGTGATGATCACGACGCTGACGACCGGCGGAGCGTCAACGATGGTCATGGTTGAGTCCTTCTCGGGCTTTCCGTCAGACTGTCCGCGTGAAAGTTTCGATCCGTTGTATCCCAGGTCAGATCCAATGATATATCACGCTCTCGTGGCAACCGATGAGGCTTTCGCCATGCCAACTGCGGTGACCCTACGGTCCTTGTTCACCGTGAGTGACGGGCCATTCCATGTCACCATGCTCCATGACTCCATCGCCGCTGCCATCCGAGACCGAGTCTTGCACTCCATTCCTGAAGGTGATCATGAGATCGAATGGGTCGATGCATCGGAGTTCCAAACTCCAGCTATCCGCAACTCCCACCTTCCAGCCTCGACGCTCTTTCGCATATCGGGTTGCGAAGCGGTTCCCAGTACGGCCGAGCGTGTGCTGTACCTCGACGTCGACACGTTGATCCGTCAGGATCCGATCGCTCTCTGGTCGACTGATCTCGGGGATGACGCAGTTGCCGCAGTGCGTTCCGTCAACTATCCGTTCGTCGCCACATACGGGGCAGTGAACCACTGGCGTGATCTTGGACTCGAGCCATCGGTTCCGTTCTTCAACGCGGGGGTGATTTTGATCGATTCCGCCAAGTGGCGCGCGCAAGAAGTGAGGGACCGAGCATTTGAATATCTCTCGTCGCCCTTCCTTGGCGGTGGAGCAGACCAGGAAGCGCTCAACGTCGCGCTCGCTGGGAGGTGGACACAACTTCCACCGACCTGGAACCAACAAACGGCTCTGCTGAGCGATCAACGTGGTGCACCGCTCATCTTCACGGAGGAGCAGTTGCTGACAGCGCGATCCAACCCAGCGATAGTCCATTTTCAAGAACGCCCGAAGCCATGGCACAGAGGCTGCACACACCCATGGCAGAACGAATGGCTCAGTCGCGCTATGGCGACTGACTTTCGCCAAGTCCAGAATCTCCGGCAACGTTCCCTCCGCGAGGAGGCCCGTTGGAGGCTGAAACGTGCCGCGAGCGCTCTCGTCAAGGGTCGATGACGAGAAGGATCAGGTCAGACGGCAACCACTGCCTGACTATCCTGTCTCTTCATCACAAGGCAATCCCCGGCCAGGTTTCAGGTAATGGTCAACTGCGGCATGCCAGAGTTCGTCGTGCTTCGTACCCCGGCGAGAGTCATTGGGATCTGTAGCCAGCGTCGTGACTCCACAGTGATGGTACGCGAGCCCGGGGATGAGTTGGCCGTGAAACTCAGAGTCGACGCAGTCCAAGAGAACCGTGTGATCCGCCCCAATCGCCTCTGAGATCAATTCTCCTGTATCCCAACAGTTCACTCCGAACTCAGGCACTGGTGGATTCGCAATCAACTGGAACCCAGCAAAGCTCAAGTTCAATTCGAAATAGTCACGCCTTTGCATCGCTGCCAACGCTGGATGCAAGCGGTCACGTGGACCCCACATACCCACTGCCCTGACATCGTCTGAAAGGTGTTCGAGAAGTGACGTCATCCAGTCATTGGAGACCGGGAACGCATCTGAGTCGAGCGTCACCACCTTGCATCCCCGCGAACGACAAATAGCTATGTCCAAAGCGCGACCGTGGCCAAGATTTGTACGTAGCCGAACCGGCTCGATGTCGTACGGTCGTTCGCCGAGCCATTCTGCAGAACCGTCTGTGGAGCCATTGTCAACAACCACGATCTCGGTGCCCGACGGGGACAGGAGTCGCACGGCCCGAACTGTGGTTCGCAGTTGATCAAGCGTGTTGTAGTTGACGATAACCACGCTGACGATTTGCTCGTCGCCCGCTATGCCATTGCGGATCGCTCTGTATCGCTCCCACCTGGCTATGACATTGAGCGGTTGACCCATGAGGAAGTCATCCAACAGGTTGCTCTCATAGAGTGGCCTGCGGCTGCGGCCTCGAAAGATCGTCTT
Organism: uncultured Iamiaceae bacterium; assembly: GCA_964416735.1. Taxonomy (GTDB): domain Bacteria; phylum Actinomycetota; class Acidimicrobiia; order Acidimicrobiales; family Acidimicrobilacustridaceae; genus CAYQFM01. The sequence continues at coordinate 10,115 of CAYQFM010000037.1, forward strand.
GGAGAGTAATACCCCGAGACGCCTGAGACCGTTGATGCTGGTCCTCACTGCCGCCTTTGTCATACCGAACGCCTTCATGTTTCAGTCAAACCTTGAAGTTTCCGGTACCGATCAACGGGCAGCACGGTGCTGTCAGTCCACTCGAGGACCTGACTCGGTGCCGTCGAGATCACACGTTATGCGAGCTACTGCCTTAGGATGTCGAGCAATGCCTAGGACGACTTGGCCGATATAGCGTGCCCGATTCATTCGGAGCCTCCTATTGGCGATACCGCAGGAGCATACCCGTCAGTTGTGAATCAATCGAGATCGGTGACGGTGCAGTTTTTGGAGCTAACTCGGTGGTTCTGGTTGATACCGTCATGCCATCAAATGTGCTCCGGGCTGGAATACCAGCCCGGCGGATGAGATCGCGCGCCCTGGATCCGAGCGCGGATGACAAATGACCGGGTCAGATCAATACAGCGCGGCCGTCGTCACCTTTCGCCGTCCCGACTCCCTGAGAGAAGTCCTCGAGTCGGTTGTCGCTCAACAGCCTCCCCCCTCACTGGTTGTCGTTGCCGACAACGACCCTGAGCGGTCAGCGGAGTCGGTCATAGATGAGTTCGCCACCGCAACGGCCATTGCACTCCGATACATCCCCATTGGCGAGAACCTCGGCCCTGCGGGCGGGTGGGCTGCCGCTGCCAGCGAGGCGCAGTGTGACCCTCTCCGAGGTGAGTGGCTGCTCGTCATCGATGACGATGACGCGCTGCAACACCATGACGTGCTGCGCAGGCTCCTGAGTTCGGAACCTGTGCACGCTGCTGAGTGTGCCGCTATCGGTCTGCGAGGTGCCCGCTTCAACAGGGCCACAGCCCGGTTGCGGCGGGTTGAACCTGCAGAGGGCAACGCTGTAGCCGTCGACTATCTCGCCAGTGGCGGTGCAACTCTCTACAGGTGGGCTGCCATCGACGAGGTCGGGTTCTTCAACAAGGAGCTCTTCTTCGGATTCGAAGACCTGGACCTTGGATTCCGTTTGCGTGAAGCCGGTTGGTCGCTGTGGACGGCACCGCAACCGTCCATTCAAGACGTGCCCGACACCGCCTCGAACGTTGTCGCCTGGCGCGAGTACTACAAAACCCGTGCCCTGCTCTGGATTCTTCAGGAACATACGAACGCGTGGGCAATCGTGGTGACTCTTATCCGCTCAGTGCTATTGGGTTCACTACGACTTGCAGTGCTCAGGCGGCGCCCCTATGCAGCGTGGGCTCGAGCGGTCGGCGCGGCTGACGGGCTGCGTTCCCAACTCGGTAGGCGACGCTATTCCCCCGAGACCAACGCGCCGAAGCCGCCAAGGATCGAACTTGACTGACCGCGCCATGACGGAGCTTCCTACAGGCCCATCTCCGATGCGGGTCCTGTTCGTCTCCGGGGTGGGAGTTGGTGGGGCCCCCAAGAGCACCGTCGAATTGGCTCGGAAGCTCGCCGACCGCGGCCACGACGTCGAGGTGCTGTTGGCATCACGAGATCAGGTGCCGCGTGTTTATGGCCAGGGCGTCCGAGCGCTCGTGAAGCTCGGCACCAGGCCAGGGGCACGCACTCTGCGGCGCGGCCTACGGCGCTTCGGAAGGGAAAGCAAGCGCCATGAGTACTCCGA
>CAYQFM010000037.1:11763-15080 GCA_964416735.1 uncultured Iamiaceae bacterium
CCCCGTGTGGATCGCCACGTTGTCGGAGAACGCCGCGCTACCGCTGATCGACCGGTTTGCCCCCGACGTGGTAGTCGCCAATAGCTTTGGTCGGGAGCAGTTCAAGTGGCTCCTCGACGACCTCGCTGCTCGGGGCATCCCATCGGTTCTCTACATACGGGAATCACATGCGCTCACCCACCTGACCCACACCGGACTGCGGCCCGATCTCGTCATCGCCAACGCCGAGCAGTACGCGCAGGAGGTTCGCCAACTCGGTACCGATTGCACGTTCGCGCCGTCGATCGTCGACTGCACGGCTGCCACCGTTGAATCGACTCGGACAGCAGTGACCATGGTCAACCCAGTCGAAGAGAACAGACCGGAAATTCTCACGGCACTGGCCGACGCTCGGCCTGATATCCACTGTGTCTGGCAGGAGTCGTGGCCGCTCCCCGAAGATGTTCACGCCAAACTGGCGAAGGCGGCGGCATCAAGACACAACCTCGAGTTCCGAGCACGGACCACCGATGTTGCTCGGGTGTACAGCGATGCGAAGTTGCTACTGGCAACCTATCCTTCAAGCCGCCCGCGTGTCGTTCTCGAGGCTCAACACAACGGGATCCCGATTGTGGCAGTGGATCAACCCGCGTTGGCAGAAGCGGTTGGCGACGGAGGGTTGTTATTGAAGGGCGACGAACCGGTAGAGGTCTGGGTGTCCACCATGAGCGTCCTCTGGGACGACTCGGAGCGTTACCGCTTGCTCGTGGATGCTGCTCGTCGTCACGCCGCGCGGCCGGAGATCGACCCTGAAAGGATCGTCACGACAGTCGAAGACGCCCTGCGATCGGTCGGGCAGTGACCGCAGTGACCCCTGAACTCTCGGTCGTGATTCCGGTTTACAACGGCGCGGAGTGGCTGCTGGCACAGCTCCAAGCTGTCAGTTCAGCAACGACCGGTGGCATTTACGTCGAGGTGATCGTCGTCGACAATCGTTCGACCGATGGATCAGGCGAACTCGCTCGGAGGTGGGGAGAAGATGCCGGGGTTGATCTAAGGGTCGTCGACGCGTTCGATCGCGCTGGTGAGCCCCATGCGCGCAACATCGGGATCGCGGCTGCGCGCAGCGACAAGATCGCCTTCTGCGATGCCGACGACGTGGTTGGCACTGGATGGATCAGAGCCATGGCGAGCCAACTGGAGGACAACGAGTACGTCACCGGCCCGGTCGATTGCACAATGCTCAACGATCCCTGGGTGGCTGCAACCCGCGAGGCCTCCATGGCCACCTCGGCTCCCATGGTCCACGGAATTCCGTTTGCCAATGGCTGCAACATGGGATTCAGTCGTTCATTTCTGGGTCGTCTCGGGGGTTTCGACGAGACCTTTCTGATCGGGTGCGACATCGAGATCGCGATTCGAGCGTGGCGTGTGGACGTGCAACTCGCATGGGCCCCGGAGGCGGTTGTCCACTACCGGCTGCGCTCTTCTCCCAGTGAGCTCTATCGTCAGGCTCGTTTGTATGGTCGCGCACGGAAGCGATTCGCGGAACTCGTGCCTGATGCCGCGGATCACCGCGAGCTACGTCGTAAGCGTGTCCGCCGCGCGGCTTGGCTGGCACGCCATCTTGGTGACGCCTTCGACGCCCATGGTCGATCGAAGTGGATGTGGGTGGCCGGTCAGGTCGTCGGTGAGACCGAGAGCATGTTCGATAGGAACGTCTGATGAGTGATCTGGTGGGTTTGGGCCCCTCATCGTCGCACGGACCGTTTGAACTCGCTGTTGTTGTGCCATGTCACAACGTTGCTGACACGCTGGCGGAACAACTCGATGCTCTGATTGCTGAACGATGGGACCACCCTTGGACCATCGTCGTCGTCGACAACAATTCCACAGATGACACAGCAGCAATCGCTTCTCTGTATGCCGATCGGGGTGTCAGGCTTGTAGTGGCCAGCGACAGATCAGGCGTCGCCTATGTGCGGAATGCGGGCGCCAAGGCTGTCGACGCCCGCTGTGTAGCCTTCTGCGATGGCGATGATGTCATCCACGCCGGATGGGTGGGCGCTATCGGCGACGCCCTCGAAGGAGCCGAACTTGTTGGAGGTTCGACCGATGCGACCACCCTCAACCCGTCATGGCTCGCCGACTCACGCCCGTCGGGCAAGCCCGGGGCGCTGCCGTGTTTCGGGCCGATCCCGTTCGCACCCGGCGGCAATGGTGGGATGACCCGGGAACTCTTCGACCGCCTCGGGGGCTACGACGAGGAATTCGTGGGACTGGAGGACATCGAGTTCTCCTTGAGAGCCAGAGCCATTGGCGTGGAAGCAAGGCCGGCGACCGGAGCAGTTCTCGCCTACCGCTACCGTGACGACCTCGGGTCGGTCTGGCGGCAAGGCTTCTTCTACGGTCGCGGCCGACCCTCCCTGTTCCGCATCGCACGTGACCTGGGCTTGCCGACACCGAATCGTTGGAGCGGTCTGCGCTCGTGGGGATGGCTGATCGTGCACCTACCTGAACTGCGCAATCGTCGCGGACGGTTCCGGTGGACATGGGTCTTGGCGAACCGCCTTGGCGTTGTTCGCGGTGCTATATCCGAGCGACTCCTCTTTGTCTGATCCGTCTTTACGTGGCGGATTGAACCAGGACTCCTCTACAGGCCCAACCCCGATGAAGTCCGAAGCGCCGGTTAGGGTTCTATGGTGGCGCGTGATTCGGTTACCTCAACATTTGGCAGGGTGACCCGTGCGTCTGTCAAGGGGTTATCGACGATTGTCGATTTGCTGAGACCGCCGGGTTTCGGTGTTGTCGTGCTCATCTACCACCAGGTTGGCGCACCCGGTAGGGGGGCGGTCAATCTTTCGGTCGAGGCGTTTGACGCCCAGATGGCTTGGCTGTCACAAGGGTGTGTTCCCGTCACTCTGACTCGCGCCTTGGAACTGGTGGAGTTGTCATATCAGGAGGTGGAAGCCCAAGTTGGGGACCGTGTCCCCGTCGTGGTGACCTTTGACGACGGTACGGCAGACTTCGTGAACAACGCTTTGCCCGTGCTTGAGCGGTACGAAGTGCCAGCAACGCTCTACCTTGCCACCCGCTGGGTCAATGAGCGTACGTCATTCTGGGATGACGGAACTGTCCTCAGTTGGGACGGGGTTCGAGAGGTGGCATCCACCGGTTTGGTGACCATCGGGTCGCACACCCATTCTCATGTTCTGCTCGACAGGCTTGCGCCTTCTGAGATCGACGACGAACTGGATCGGTCGATTGATTTGATTGGAACGAACATCGGTGTTGCACCGCGTCACTTTGCCTATCCGAAGGCCCTTTCACCTTCCAGC
>CAYQFM010000038.1:0-4332 GCA_964416735.1 uncultured Iamiaceae bacterium
CACCTGAGCGGAACCGATCCTGAGTCCCTTAGCGCCACACGCCTCTATGAGGCAACCGGCTGAATCGCCCGGTGGATTAGTGAATACCGATCCCGCGTTTGCACCTCCGGGTTGATGATCATGCCGCCAGCGGACAATTTCGGAGAGACGCTGTTCAGCATCGGTTTTCTCGCCCCGCTCCAACTCGAACTCCGCCCACAAGACGATCTGCGTCGGACGGAGGGCCGAGTGGCGATAGGTCAATTCCAGTTGCTCGACCGGCACCTCACCATGCTCGCCGCTGGAGAGGTCCGCAAGGTGGACCCTCGACAACACGTTGGACATCTCCGAACCGTGTCCCCCCGCATTCATCCTCACGGCGCCACCAACCGAGCCAGGTATCCCCACCGCCCATTCGAAGCCGGTCAGCGATTCAGCGACCGTTCGTCGTGACACCACCGGAAGACGTGCCGCTCCCCCAGCGCGAACCGTTGTGCCCGTGATTGCGATGTCCGCATACGCATCACCCAACTCCACCACCAGGCCATCGAATCCCGAGTCGGCCACCAGAATATTGGATCCGAGGCCGACCACCAGAACCTCGATTCCCGACAGCTTCACCGCACGCGCGACTAGATCAATGTCCGTAGCGTTCGATATCCGTGTCCTCAGGGCGGCATGTCCCCCAACCCGGTACGTGGTCAGTGAACCGAGTGGGGCATTGCGGACCGCAAGCCCTCCGAGCACGTCCGCAGCAATCCGCACCGACTCGGCAGACGTAATGGTCATCCGGGCGCCCGTGCCTGATTGAGACAAGCCTGCACCTCGTCGGCCAAAACCGTGATATCACCGGCACCGAGGGTGAGGCACAGGTCTCCCGGACGTAGTTCGTCGCGCAGGAAGCCGACCACGTCGGCACGCTTGGGAAGATATGCGACCCTCTGCCGTGGGTGAGCGTCGAGCACCGACTGAAGCATCAGCTTTCCGGAAACCCCCGGGCGCGGGTACTCCCCTGCCGGATATACATCGGTGACCACCAGAACGTCAGCGTCGACAAACGCGTCGGCAAAGTCACGCCAGAGGGTCTCGGTACGGCTGAACCGGTGTGGCTGGAACACGCACACCACGCGTCCCCAATCGCCTGCCTTCGCGGCATCAAGAGCCGCGGCGACCTCGCTGGGCAGATGAGCGTAGTCGTCGATGAAGATCACACCGGCTGTCTCGCCGCGGCGTTCGAAGCGGCGCGCGACCCCGGCGAATCTGGCAAGTGCGCTCCGACACCGATCAAACGGAACTCCCATGAGAAGTGCTGTGACAGCCGCCGCGCACGCGTTCCGTGCATTGTGGGCACCGGCAACCGGTACCCGTATCTCACCCAGTACCTGACCCTCGTGGACGAGATCGAACCGTGACCCTTCGCGGTCCGCAACCAGGCCGACCATCCGATAGTCGGCGTCGGCGGAGGTCCCGTATGTCACCGCGCCAACTTCAGCCGCAAGCCTGGCGGCTTCCACATCGTCAGCACATACGATCCGGTCTCCGGGGGTCTCTGCGATGAAGCGACCGAAAGCCGCGTTCATAGCCTCTACCCCTCCATAGAACTCCAGATGATCCGGTTCCACATTCGTGACGACCGCTGTCCGGCGCGGTAGGTCGAGAAAGGTTCCATCACTCTCGTCGGCCTCCACCACGAACCATTCGCCATCACTCCAAGCGGCACCCGATCCGATCTCGTTGACCTCACCGCCAATGATGAACGACGGCTGAACTCCACCCTCCACGAGCACCAAGGCCAGCATCGATGAAGTTGTCGTCTTGCCGTGGGTCCCCGCCACCGCAACGGCAGGGCGTAGCGCCGCGATGGCTGCAAGCATGTCGGAGCGACTGAGCACCGGAATCCCCAGGTCACGAGCGGCGCGCACTTCTGGGTTGCTGTCAGGGACAGCCGTCGAAATCGCAACGTAGTCCGTACCCGATGGAATGTTTGCTGCATCGTGACCAACGAAAACCGACACACCCTCTGCCCGGAGGCGCTCCAGACCCGACGATGCCTTGAGATCGCTACCGGTCACGGTGTGCCCCATTGCAGCCAAGACACCCGCTATGGCGCTCATCCCGGCACCACCAACACCGACCACATGGATGGTGCGAGGAACATCGAGATCCACCACCGACGGCTTAGGCACGTGCATGTTCCTCGACCAGATCGGCAACCCGTGAAGCAGCATCGGGGTGAGCAAGGGTCCGTGCGTTCGAACTCATGGTGGCCAGTCTCGTCGGGTCCGACACCAGCGGCTCAATCAACTCGACCAATCTTGCGGTATCGAGCTCTCCGTCACGCACCAACACCGCCGCACCCGCACGCACGAGGGCCTGCGCGTTGGCCGCCTGATGATCACGTGGAGCTCCGGGGAAAGGAACGAGGATGGAGGCCACCCCCACCTCGGCGAGTTCCGCGACGGTGGTCCCGCCAGCCCTACACACGACGAGATCGGCGGCAGCCAGCAGGAGATCCATCCGGTCTTCATAGCGAACCGGTTGATAAACGAGGCCGTCTGAGCGTGACCCATCCATCCCGTCTTCCAGAGACGACCAATCACGCTCACCAACGACATGACGAATTGCAATGTCATTTCGATCCGCCCACAGCGACACGAGACCGCGCACCGAATTGTTGATACTCGTGGCGCCCAAGGAGCCACTGAAGACACCGATCACCGTCCTGTCGGCGGGTAGGGCGAGTTCTTCACGCGATCGGGCCCGATCACGGTTGTGGTCGATCGCAAGCACCTCGGCCCGTACGGGATTGCCGGTCACCACGCTACGAGGCAGGTCGGTCTCTCCGAATGGAACCGCCGCAGCCCTGGCAAACCGACCGACCAGCCGATTTGCCGCCCCCGCGCGGGCGTTCTGCTCGCAGATGACAATGGGTATACGGAACACGATCGCGGCCAGGGCACACGGGAGACTCGCATATCCACCCAGCACGACGACCACCTTGGGCTTGAGACGTCGAACGAGGGTCAGCGCGCGCAAGAAGGCCACCGTGAGACCCCAAAGCGCCTTCAGGTTGTCAACTGTCAGACGGCGCTGAATTCCTCGACCGGGAAGCGCTACGAACGGGAAACCAGCTTGCGGCACGATTCTTGTCTCAAGACCTCTCTCACTACCGACCATCAACACGGTCGAACGCTCATGACCGCGAGCGACGAGAGCCTCCGCCACGGCAATTCCGGGAAGCACATGACCCGCGGTACCGCCACCGGCAATGACCACCCAAGTACGGCCCGCTGCCCCATCGCCCGCTACCCCATCGCCTGCTGCCCTATCGCCAGTCGCCTCACTGCCGGTCAGAGCATGACCGGTTACATCCTCACCAGCTAGAGCATCGCTGCCGGACATCAGTCCCGCGAACTCTTCGAAGCTGGACGCGTCTGGCGGGCGATGTTGAGCAGAACCCCGGTGGCGGCCATGGTGACCAGAAGTGAAGACCCACCGAACGAGATGAACGGCAACGGAACGCCCGTGATGGGGAGCGCTCCGATGACGGCCCCGATGTTGATGAACGCCTGGACGAGAATCCAAGAGATGATTCCCGTGGCAAGGAGCATCCCGAACCTGTCGGGAGCCCGCATGGCGGTCTTGACACCCAGTACCGCCAATGCGAGAAACAGGACCACAACGGCGAGTCCACCTGCTAGCCCGAGTTCTTCGCCGATGATCGCAAAGATGAAATCGGTGTGTGCATACGGAAGGTATCCCCATTTCGAACGACCTTCTCCAAGTCCCACGCCGAAGATCCCGCCGTCGGCCAAGCCGACCTGGGATTGGATGGTCTGGTAACCCGACTTCAGTGGGTCCGCCCAAGGATCCCGAAAAGCCATTATCCGCCGCATCCGGTAAGGCTTGAGAAACGCTGCCGCCGTGGCACCCGCAACACCCACGCCAAGCACGGCAGCTAGTGGTCGCAGGGGCGTGCCGGCAACGAAGAGCACAATGAAGATGATCGACCCTGCAATGATCGTCGTTCCCAGGTTGGGCTGGAGCATGATCAGGCCCGCCACGACTCCGAAGACCACCAGGACCGGTCGCATCGTCACCCCGGTCTCATCGATTCGCTCCGCTCGACGCGACAGGATGTCCGCAGCGAAGACAAGCACCGCGAACTTGGCAAATTCCGACGGTTGGATTCGCACCGGTCCCCAACCCAACCAACGGGATGACCCATTGACGCTCACGCCTATGCCAGGGATCAGAACCAGAACCAGCATGCCGATCGAACCCACCAACATCGGCTTCACGAATCTCGCCAACCGGTGGTAGTCGAACCGGAGGCACGCCACCATGGCGACG
>CAYQFM010000038.1:4342-8135 GCA_964416735.1 uncultured Iamiaceae bacterium
ACCCAGATGAACTGCCTTTCAAACAGGTACCAAGACGAGTCGTATTCATACAACGCCGTCACCGACGATGCGGACAGCACCATGACCAGGCCGATGAGATTCAGCACTGCGACGATCACGAGAATTCCGATGAACAGCCCGTTGCGGCTGCCAACCGGCCGGGTCGCCACGGGCCGACGTGTACGCCGACCGTGCTGAGCGCTCGGCAAGCGTCGGACGGTCGCCGTTGTCATTGCCCCGCCGCCTCAGCGGTTTGACCGAAATGCCGTCGTACAGCCGCTGAAAAGACCTGTCCACGTTCGGCATAGGAGCCGAACCAGTCGAACGAAGCACAGCCCGGCGACAGGATCACCGTATCGCCGGGTTCAACCATCTCGGCTGCCAGGCGGACGGCCTCATCCATCGACGACTCGGCTCTTCTCACCGGTCGGATCCCCGAAAACGCGGCTTCCACCTCACCGGCCGCTTCCCCCATGGCCACAACCGCGCGGATCTGGCGGGCCCCGGCCATTTCGGTCAGATCAAGCCCCTTGTTCCTGCCTCCAGCCAAGAGCACGACCGACTCAAAACCCGCAACCGCCGCCAAGGTGGCGTGGGGAGCCGTTGCCTTGGAATCGTCGTACCACCGGATCCCGTCCCATTCACCGACCAACTCGACCCGGTGAGCCAGGCCACGGAACGACCGCAGACCGCGGCGGACGCCGTCGAGAGTCGCACCACCAGCCAACGCGGTGGCCGCCGCGGCAAGGCCATTGGTCAGATCATGGGGAAAGGTTCGCCACAACTCGTCGACGCCGGCCAGAACCTCGCCTCCGGGAGCGAGCAGGGTCGAATCGGTGACGTGATAGTCGCCAGAGGTGTGGCCGAAGGTAATGGTCCTGTTCGACTCGACGACGTTACGCATCACCACCGGATCATCCAGGTTCGCCACCGCCGTGCCATGACCATCCAGTTCGGCCCAGACACGCGCCTTCGCTCGTTCATAGTCCGAGAGCGACGCGTGGACATCGAGATGATCCGGCGAGAAGTTGAGCCACGTGGCGACCAACGGATTGAAGTGCCTCGTATGTCCGAGCCGGAACGACGATGCCTCGACCACAAAGACATCGATCAGTGGGTCATCGATCGCTGAGACCAACGGTGTCTCGGTATTCCCAACCGTTTCAGCACGCAGTCCGGACTGCTCAAACATCTCCGCCACCATCGTCGTGACCGTGGTCTTGCCGTCGGTTCCGGTAACGGCCACCAACGGTCGATCGTCCCACTCGGCCGCCAGATCGAACTCACTCATGACTGGCACGTCTGCCGCTCTGGCAGCTTCGAATACGGGGTGTCGATCGGGAATTCCCGGGCTGGGCAGCAGGGCCCCGGCGCGTCTGACCAGGGTGTCCACCCTCGGACCGTCCGGCGCCACCACCACCTCCACACCCAACGATTCTGCTGTGCGAAGACCGTCATCGGAGGGATGGTCGTCGACGACAACCACCTCGTATCCCCGGCGCACAAGTGAGCGAGCCATGGCCGTACCCGTGACCGCCATGCCCACTATCAGCAGGCGTGGTGGCAGCATCAGTCGAATACCCCGGGAAGTCGCACGAAATCGGCGTAGAAGAATCCCAAGGCAAGGGCCACACACAGGCCCGCCACAATCCACATTCGGATGATCACGGTTGTCTCAGGCCATCCGGCCAACTCGAAGTGGTGGTGGATGGGAGCCATCCGGAAGATCCGGCGTCCGAACATCTTGAAACTCCCGACCTGGAGGATCACCGAAACGGTCTCGATCACGAAGAGCCCGCCGATGATCGGCAGGAGCAGAACGGTATTGGTGCTCAGAGCCATTGCCGCCAACCCGGCACAGAACGCGAGCGACCCCGTATCACCCATGAAGATGCGCGCCGGTGCCGCGTTCCACCACAGAAAACCCGCGCACGCTCCAAGCATGGATGCCGCCACCACAGCCGTATCGAGAAAGCTCTCGTCGCTGTAGACGCCCACATGACGAAAACCCCAGAATCCGATGATCACGTATGCCGCAAATCCGAAGATCGACGAGCCTGCAGCGAGGCCATCGGCACCATCGGTCAGGTTGACGGCGTTGGTCGTGGCGATCATGAGCAGGATCGCCAACAACGCCCAGCCCACCTGCCCGATCTCGATTCCCGGATAAGAGAAGCGGGTGAACGAGATGGTGGTCTTCACATTGGTGAACGCCAGCATTCCCACGGCGAACCCAACCGCCACAACCAAGAGTCCACCCATTTTCCAGCGTTTGTTGAGGCCGAGGTTCCGTTCGAAAAGGACCTTCCTGGCGTCGTCGATGAAACCGACGACACCAGCGAGGATGATGGCGCTGATTATCAACAGTCCTCGTCTGGTGTAGACGACGCCGGATAAATCGCCAACCAGCCACGCTATGGCTGCCGCCGCGACGATGGCAATGCCGCCCATGGTCGGCGTGCCTTCCTTCAGCATGTGAACCGCAGGACCGTCCTCGCGGATCGGTTGGCCGATCCCACGACGCTCGAGTATCCCGATCAGAAGACGTGTGCCCGCCAACGAAAGGGTGAGCGAAAGTGCAGCAGCTATGAGGAGGCGGATCATGACGTGCCATCTCCATTGCCAACTTGGTTGGCGCCCTCAACAAGGCCATCACCGTAACGCTCGGCGAGAATGGAACGAACCACCTCACGGTCGTCGAAAGGCGCCACCAGATCGCCAATTGTCTGTGTCGTCTCGTGGCCCTTACCGGCAATCAGAACCACATCTCCAACCTCGGCCGTATCGAGAGCGATCCGGATTGCCTCTCTCCGATCATGTTCGATCACGGTCACTGGCGCTACCGAGACCCGGTCCATTCCCGCGACGATGGCATTGATGATGTCGGCGGTCTCCTCCCCTCGAGAATTGTCCGCCGTCAGAATCACCTTGTCGGCAAGTCGTGCCGCGACTTCGCCCATCATCGGGCGCTTCGATCGGTCACGGTCACCCCCGCACCCGAACACGACCGTGACATGACCGATCCCGGGCAGGTCACGCACCGATGTCAGAAGGCGTTCGAGGCCGTCGGGTGAATGCGCGTAATCGACCACCACGGAGAACGGCTGGCCCTGCGCGATCAGTTCGAAACGCCCCGGGACAACCAGCGGTCTACTCAGCCCCCGCACGATCAGTTCGGGAGCAATGTTGAGAGCCTTCGCAGCTTCTGCAGCCGCGTGCGCGTTGGAGATGTTGAAGTCGCCACCCATCGGTAGTTCCACGGCGTGTCCCCGCCAGGTGAAACGGGACGAGTCGATTCCAACCTCCACATCACGGAGCAGGTCCCGTGAGAAACCCGTGGTGGAGATCCTTGCGGCATCGCGCAGCAACCGACCGTGCGGATCATCGAGATCCACCACGGCCACCCGAGACAGATCGGGCTCGAACAGTCTCGCCTTCGCTTCAAAATACGCTTCGGTACTCCGGTGAAAATCGAGATGGTCGCGACTCAGATTCGTGAACACGGACACCCGGAACCGCATCCCATCCACACGATGGAGAGCCAGCGCGTGCGATGAGACCTCCATGGCCACGGCATGCACGCCCTCGTCCACCCATCTGGCCAGACGCCGTTGAAGCTCCGGTGCTTCTGGCGTTGTCCGTTCTCCGCTGAGGGTACCGAGAACCTCTGCTCGCAGGCCCGCTTCAGTAAGAATGTTACGGAGCATGTATGTGGTAGTGGTCTTGCCGTTGGTGCCCGTGACGCCGATGACATCAAGAACCTTGGACGGATGGCCATAGACCTCGGCAGCAA
>CAYQFM010000038.1:8145-14921 GCA_964416735.1 uncultured Iamiaceae bacterium
TGAGGCACGTCCAGGTCCACGAACCGCTCCACCAACAGGGCCACCGCGCCCGCCTCGTGGGCAGCTTGCGCGTAATCGTGGCCATCGAGGTTGTCGCCCCGCACACAGCAAAAGATGCTGCGCTCAAGGCTCACGCGTGAATCTGAGGTGACCTCTTCGACGATGACGGAGAGGTCACCCCTCGAGTCCATGACATCCAGTCCCCGCACCGCGTCCTCGAAGCGCATCATGATCAGCGCCTCTTCACGGTCGTCGGGCTGGTACCGGTCGAGTTTGCAGCCGTCGAGGTCGACTGTTTCGAACTCGAAGAGGTTGGTTCCCGGGACTCAGCTCCGGATGCGGGAACCAACGTCGACGGCGTGGCTTCAGAAGCCGTCGCAACACGGACCCGCCCGTCACTGTCCACGGTTATACCCGGCGATGATGACGTAGCCCCTGAAGACCGGGCAGTGTCACCGGTCTTCGATTCGTTCTCCACCTGGTCGGTCGCTGGAGGGGCGATTCCCAGGTAGCGGAGCGCGAAAGATGCGATACGCGAGAAGGCGGGTGCCGCCACCGAACCGCCGGTGTAAAAGTCACCGGTTGGATCGTCCATGATCACGATCACCGACAATGCAGGTCGCTCGGCCGGAACGAAGCCGACAAATGTGGACTGGTAATGCGTCCTGCCGAACTCGTCAACGTAGCCACCTGACGGTTGTGGCTTACGAGAGGTCCCGGTCTTGCCGGCGGGGGTGTACCCGTCGATGGCCGCAAGCTGCCCCGTTCCTTCTTCCACTACGTCTCTCAACATCAGGTTCATCTCATTCACAGTGCCCTCAGAGAGAACCCTGCGACGCTCACCGACGTCGGCCATATCGACCCTACCGTCGGACCTGACCGTCTCTTTGATGAGTTTCGGTGGAACGTATACCCCACCGTTGGCAATCACGTTATAGGCCGAGAGCATCTGGAGCGGGGTGACCGAGACACCCTGTCCTATCGGTATGGTGCCGATGGAGGTGGACCACCAGTCCTGAGGCTCGGGTACGACCCCGCTCTGCTCATTCGGAAATCCGACGGCCGTCTTCTGTCCGAACCCGAATGCTTTGACAGCATCGTAGAGACGCTGTTTGCCAAGTTGCTGTGCGATCTTGATGGTTCCGATGTTCGATGAGTGGGCAAAGACCTCGGTGGTGGACCAGGTCAGTGCACCATGCTTCTCTGCATCCTGGAAGTCGGTGTCTCCCACACGGAGTACCGGTGGGATGTAGATGGGGGTCGTCGGCTCGACCAATCCTGCCTCGAGGGCTGCCGATACCGTCACCATCTTCATCACGGAACCGGGTTCATAGACGGTGGTGACAGCGGCGTTGTTCGTCCCCGGAACAATCTGATCGGTATCGGGATCACGCACCATGTTCGCCATTGCGAGTATCTCGCCGGTTTCAGGGTCAGAGACGATTGCGACAGCCCCCTGCGATCCGGTGGCTTCGACCTGTTCAGCCAGAATCTGTTCGACCTCGTACTGAATCGCCCGGTCGATGGTCAACACGACGTCATCACCGCGCTGTGCGGGCACGAGTTGGCTGTCCCCAACCGCGATCGTATGACCAAGCGGACTCGCCTCGATGGTCAGTTCTCCCGGTGTTCCCGATAACTGATCGCCGTAGAGCTTTTCGAGGCCGCTCAACCCGACATTGTCGATATCGACGATTCCAAGCACCGATTGGGCGAGCGATCCGGAAGGGAAGAACCGTTCGCTCTCTTCCACAAATGAGATTCCCGGCAACCCGAGGGCCTGAACCTTGTCCGCAACCTCGGTGTCCACTTTCCGTGCGACGTAGGCGAAGCGACCCGGCGATCGCAGTCTCTCCTCGAGGTCAGCGACATCGATGTCGAGGAGCGGGGCAATTGCCGTGGCGGCTGCGGCGGGGTCTTCTATCAGCTGAGGATCAGCGACAATGGTCTGCATGGGACGCGACATCGCAAGTTCGACACCGTTGCGATCGAGTATTGCGCCGCGCTCAGCAGCAAGCGCCTGGGTTCGCGTCCGCCGCGACTCTCAAAACGCCTGGAAATCGGCAGCATTGACAACTTGCAGTTCAGCAAGCCTCGAGGCAAGAAAGACATACGCGACGACCACGCCCCCGAGAACCCACAAAATACGACGCCGGTGGTCAACCGGGAGGGCGGATCGTCGCGTCGAACGGGGCGGTTCCCGTGGATCGATCAGGCGCCGCACAGCCTCGATCACCCCACCTGCTGCAACACGGAAGGTCGGCGTCACCGCCCCTTTATCCCCGCTGAGGAGGTGGAAGTCGCGGAGGAGGTGGAAATTGCTGAGGAAGTAGACATCAGCGTGTCGTCTGCCGATCCATCCAGACTTGCTCGTGAATCGTCATCGGACCTCGGCGTCAAGAACCCGACGACTCCGGGTTGGACCATCCCCAGGCGGTCTCGTGCGGCCACATTGACACGCTCAGGCGATCGCATTTCCGCCAATTGGAGGGTCAAATCACGCTCGCGTGATTGCTCTGTGGCAATTCGAGCATTGAGATCGTCGATCTCCGCCTGGCCGTTGACCAAGAGCACATGCAGCCCTGCAAGCGCGAACAGGACGACGAAGGTGAAGACGCCGACGACCACTCCCACCTTGCCCGGAGTCGGATTGCGACGTGCGACAACGTCGTCGACCACACGCAGTTCAGGTCGTGGCGTCGCGGTTCTCGCGCGTGACGGTTCAACGCGGGGTGCACGAACGGTACTCATGCCGCCGCCTCTCGATCGATCTTCTCTGCCGCACGCAGACGTGCACTGCGCGCCCTGGGATTTGTGTCGATCTCGACTGCCGACGGCTTCAAGGCTCCACGACGCAGCAGGCTCACTGTCGCTTGCGCCCCACAGACACAAGGAAGATCCTGCGGACAGACACAGCCACCGGTCGCGGCTTCAGAGAACCGACCTTTGACAATTCTGTCCTCACCCGAGTGGTACGAGATCACCACGCATCGGCCTCGTGGGCGGAGCACTTCGATGGCCGAGTCAATTGTCGACGCCAGAATCGTCAGTTCCGAGTTGACCTCTATTCGCAGAGCTTGGAAAACCCGCTTTGCCGGATGGGCCCGCCCGCGGTGGGAAGCTGCTGGGACGGCATTACGGATGACGTCGGCCAACTCGGTCGTGGTCGTCAGGGGTCGTGCAGCGACGATGGCATTTGCGATCCGCACCGCATAACGCTCATCCCCGTACGAGCGGAAGATCTCGGCGAGTTGTCGGGCGTCGTACGAATTCACCACTTCGGCCGCCGTCATTCCCGATGACTGATCCATCCGCATGTCCAATGGAGCATCGTGTCGATAGCTGAAACCCCGCGCCGGGCGGTCGAGTTGGGGTGAACTGACTCCCAGGTCGAGCAGAACACCGCTCACGGCTTCGAAATCGGCTTCCCGAACGACGGTGGCGAGTTCATCGAATCTGGCGCGACGCAGCATTACCCGGACACCGAACGTGGACAATGACCGCGAAGCTGCCTCCAGCGCCTCGGGATCGCGGTCGATCCCGAGCAGGCTGATGTGGTCGTAAGCCTCGAGCAATGCCCTGGCATGTCCCCCTGCCCCTACGGTTGCATCAACCACTACCCCCGGCGGAACTTCTCCGAATATCGCTACCACTTCTCGGACCATTACGGGGTGATGCTCGAAACTGTCGTGCTGCATCGGCATCCTTTCTGTCCCCCGACACGGTGGGCTTCGCCTGACTTGAATCAAGTGGCATTGCGTCGCTCATCTACTGCGTCGCTCATCTGCAGTCCGCCGGAAGGCGGGCGTCCGTCGGGATTTCTCCCCCGATCGGGCTGGATGGAAAGCGGGCGGAGTTGGGGCCTACCACCTTGCCGACCGGCGGACTGCACATGAGCGATTGCTCTTTCGATTCATCTCAGAGACCCAGTACCTTCACCGCCTTACTGAGACTCTCATCAGCGCCCGGACTCGAAGTTGTCCACCGCGTCGGATTCCAGATCTCGATACGACTGACCGCTCCGATGATGACTGCATCACGCTCGAGGCCTGCGAAATCACGGAGTCGCTGCGGGATGGTGATACGGCCTTGTGAGTCCGGTCGGACTTCATGCGCATTTGCGGCGAAAGCCCGCATGGCCTCCTGCGTGGCGTTTCCACGTTGGATCTCTTCCCTGAGCCTCTGGGCGACAGCCTCGAAACCCTCTTCACTCCAGAGGCCGAGACAGACGTCGAACTGGGAGAGGAAGCCCCTGGGCGCGAGACGGTCGCGGAAGTTCGACGGCAGGACAATGCGTCCCTTGTCATCGAGCGAGTGCTCAAACGTTCCGACGAACACCTGGCCCTCTCCGTCTCATCGGCCATTGAAATCACTGTCACACCTGTTTGGGTCACACCTGTTTGGTTCAATAGGGAGAGATCCTCCCTTTCACCCCAATGCGTGCCAATCTAAACCAATTCCCTCCACTTCGTCAACAGATCATTGTGCTGCGTGCCACTCGGTTCCACGGACCCGTCCATTTCAGCGCTGATCATCCACACCACTATCCGTGGCAGCTAACCCTCAATCAGCGTTGTTCACCCTTCAACAACACCCGCTCCACGGTTGTCGCTCGGAGCCTCTCCTCAATGGGAAGCACCCCGATCCCGGGCCCATCGGGCAATCGGACCAAGCCGTCGCGTGTGGTTTGGATGGCTGGCGTGACATCGCTTGCGAAGTACCGCCTCGAGGGTCCCAGGTCTGTCGGAAGTGTGCATCCGATCAGAGAGGCAATGGCAAGAGCTGCGGCCCGGCCCACCCCGGACTCGAGCATCCCACCCACAAATGCGTCGACACCGCGCCGCTCGCACAGCTTGACCATCTCCGCTGCCTCACGAATCCCACCGACACGGGCGGGTTTGACATTGACCACACGACCGCATCCGGCATCGACCACGGCACTTGTGGCAGCGAGCGACGTTGCCGTTTCATCCAGCGCAATCGGGGTGACGGTTCGCCCAGCCAACACCACCATCTCATCGAGGGCGCCCGGGGCCAGAGGTTGTTCCAGATACATGAGATCCAGAGTGTCGAACTCGGCGGCGACAACGGCATCGACGTCTTCACCGAACGAACCGTTCGCATCCGCCGCCAATGGGAGGTTCGGCCAACTCTCACGTACCAGCCGCAGATGGCCCGTCCCTGTTTCGGGTGTCACCTTCAGCTTGACCCCTGCAACGCCTTGCGAAAGATGGCTCTCGACCGTTGAAATGAGAATGTCGACAGACGGGCAGATGCCGACGACGGCAACCGTGGGCACCTCTGTCGCCACTCCCCCCAACAATTCCCGCAATGACAACCCGGCGGCCCTCAGGTCGAGATCCAGACAAGCCGTATCGAGACCCGCCCTAGCCATCGGATGTGCCACGGGATACCCGGCATCATCCAAGAGGTGACGGGTCAGAAGTCGGGGTACAAGGTCATCGCGCAATGCCTTCCAAGCACGGTCGGTGAATTCATCGGTGTATCCGGGTGACGACAAGGTCGAGCACTCGCCCCAACCTTCGCCGTGTTCGCCGATCGCGCGCACGAGGATGACCTCGCGCACCGTTTCGACCCCGTGCGCAGCGGCGAACGGAGTCAACAAGTCCATCCGGATCCTGAGAAGCTCGACCGCCTCCGGACAGCTCGCTCGAGGTGCGCGGATGCGATCAGGGCCGACAGCGCTATCAGGGTTGTCCATTGATGTCCCTGAGTGGATACCCCTGAGTGGATGCTCCCGGGCGGATGTCACCGGCTCGCTGGCCAAACTCGACACCATTGCAGGTACGTCACGACATCGCGCGGGTCCGGAGACCGGCGCGGATCACCGTAGGCGGTCTGGAGTCGGAATCGCAGATACTCCACGTCGGGTATCGGGAGCCACGGCGCACGCGTCCACCACCGGGATGGGGAGAGCGCCACGAGTTGGCGAACCGCGACCACCCACAAGTCGGGCCGTCGCAGCACCGCCATGACGACCGCAACCACGCTCCGGAGGGACAAGCCTCCAAACAGACCCATGATGTCAAAACTAGCTGAGCACGGTGTGGCCCAGGTTCCGCCAACCAACGGCTGCTGCCCCCACAAGCGGGCCGTCATGGCCCAGCGCTGCCGGGCGGATGACGGTACCGAGCGTGTAATCGAGATGGGAATGACGGTCGATCTCATCCTGGGCGGCATCGAAGAACCGGTCACCGAATCCCAGCGCCACCGAACCGGCGACCACGGCCAGATCGAGGTCCAACAGCGTCGAGACCATTGCGACCGCGCGCCCCACGATCGTTCCGGTCTTGCGTACCACCTCGGGCGGTGCATGCACGGGCGCAATCCCTATCGCAGCCTCGATCGCCGGCCCGGAGGCTTCGGCTTCCAAGCACCCCCGGGCACCACACCCACAGAGACGCCCGTCGGGCTCCACGACGAGGTGTCCGATGTGGCCCGCATTTCCCCATCGCCCATCCAGGAGGTGACCATTCAAGACGATTCCGCCGCCGACGCCGGTCGACACGACCATGGCGATGAAACTGTCGGCCGACGCCGCCGCACCTTTCCAACCTTCACCCAGCGCCAGCGCCTTGGCATCATTGTCGACAGCCACCACGAGCCCGGTCACCTCTTCCAAACGCCGATGCAATGGGAATGACCGCCACGCCGGGATGTTCAGTGGTGAAACCTCTTCTCCCCCGCTCTTCATGGGACCACCGCAGCCGACTCCGCAACCCACGACCGAACGCTCACGCCAATCGAGAGACTCC